>CALMIT010000807.1 GCA_937864255.1 uncultured Saprospiraceae bacterium | reverse complement strand
CGGAGTAGGTAAACCAGGCCGAAATACCCGGCAATTCGTTTTTGGCATTTGCCGCCACACCCACCTGGAAGCCGTAAAACAAATTCGGCGGATTGTGTTGCAAATTAATGGTGCCGGTCAGGCAACCGAAGCCCGTCAGGTCACTATTCGTATTATCAAATTCGTAATAATCCCAATTTTGATAATTATTTCCCACAATGGCAGCCTCGCCTTTCCAACTTCTTCCCAATGCCGACCATTGCGCCCAGGAGCGCCTGTTTTTAAGTTCAATATGCACGATAAATCCGCAAGCAGGATTGCCCAGATTCACCAGGCGACCGGTCAGGCGCGCGCCGCCGCCGGGCAGAATTTCAAATTTTCCGCCATCATCGTCAAAATCATAGCGGATATTGCTCAAGCCCGTGATGCCGGGAATCCAAAAAGCACGGTGTCCTTCCGGATCTTCATAACCAGTGATAATACACTCGGTGGTTCCACAAATTTCGTTACTGTTTTCGCCGGAATCACTCGAAAAATTTAAAAAAAAAACCCCCCCCCCAACCCCCCTTATGAAAATGGGCTGGGAATAAAATGGTCCCGCCGTGAAGTCATTGCCCGCAAATTTGTAATGTACCGTAACGGGAAAAGCCGTGCCGCAGCCATTGCAGACATCCACGGAAAGTTCGCCATTGGCCTGCGTACAATCTGCCTCTTTTTTGACCGTCACCGAGATCAAACCACATTGCGTATTCACGCAGTCTTCGACGGTATAAATATTGGTGGTAGTTTTACTGCATCCTCCCTGAGTAACCGTCAGGCTTACGCTTCTGTTTCCGGCGGAGGGATAGGTTATAAAATGAGGCCCCGGCCCGGTAGCGGTGGCAGGAAAAGCGCCCGCACCAAAATTCCAACTATACGTAAAACCCGGCCCAAAATCTTCCGTCTGGAAAATGCTCGGATTGTCAGAACACAAATCGCCAGGCGGGTCAATGACCGGTGCATCCGGCATACAATCGGGGTCTGCACAATCCGTCAAACCGTCGCCGTCGTCGTCAATACCGTTTCCGCAAATTTCCACACAGGGCGTTACTGTCACAGTCACTTGTGCAGAGTTTGAACAACCTCTGTCATTTGTGACGGTCACAGAATAATTGGTCGTAGAAGCCGGTGCGACTGTGATCGAGGGTGTATGCTCGCCGGTACTCCAGGTGTAAAACAGGCCGCCATTTTCATCACAATCGCTAACGATGGCATCCACGTAAAATGGATTCCAGCCTTCGTCTGTTATTTTGACATAGCGCGTAGCCCGCGGCAGGGTAAAGCAAAGATTGTTATAATCCGTATTATTAAAAGTCTGGGTGGTAATAAGCTGATAAGCGCCCGTGGCGGGCGTACCGCTGGTCAGTACCCAAACGATAAATCTTGATTGCGCCGCATTGTCTTTGGATTTTACACGAATACAAACATTGGCGCCAATAGGCAACACCTGCCCAAAATCCCAGACGACCCTGGTATAAACGCCGGAATTACCTCTGTAAAAATAAGTACCGATGTCGTCGGCATAGCCCAAAGAAGCATTTACATTCGATACGTTTCCGGTAGAATGACCGATTCCGATCGGATACAAATCGCAATTGCCGCCGCCATTTACCTGAGCCGTAAGCGTCGTATTTCCTTCGCAGGCAATATTGGTGTTGCCCGTGATGGTCACGGAAGAAACTTTACAATAAGAATCGTCGCAATCTGCCAACCCGTCGCCGTCGTCGTCAATACCGTTGGCACACAATTCCCGACATTCCACATCGGTCATGACAGAACCGGCCAAAACGTAAGACTGCCCATTGACGCTCTGCCCGTTTCTGCCGTGTCTTGAATCCAGGGTTAAGGTAACCGAGTTGATGTTGGCGGGTACGTCGGGGAGTACAAGCTGGACAATATTCAGGCAACAGGTTCCGAGATTCGGATCGGGTCCATAAATGATTTGCTGGTTGCTGACGCTGCCCGCTTCAACTTTGACCATAAGATACCTGCCATCGTTAGTCAATTCCGAAATCGGGACGGTCACGATAATATTTCTGCTTGCCGAAGCCGTAGGTATCGGTATCATCATTGTCTGTATGTCATTATAACCGCTTTTTTCGGTGAGCGTGCCGGTCTGTTGCATACTGACTACATTGCTGCGGAAAGCATACACCATGATGGATTGCAAACTGCACGAACTCGGCGCTCCATTAAATGAAACGCTGCTGACATTACCGTCTATCACTCCGCGATAGATATATACCGAAGAGCTTCCGCCGGTAACCGGCACTTCGGGCAGCGAATGGTTTTGTCCGCCGGCGCTTACCGTCACTGAATTTCCCGGGCGTGTGCCTTTGTACACAATTTCTACGATAGCCTGGTAAACATTTGAAGAACCCGGAATGGTAATCGTCGTATTTGACTGACAATTTGTGCCTTTCCCATACAAATCCACTTTCCGGCCGTCGTTGCAGTCAAAAGACCAGTTGTGTCCGGCGTTGCAGTCTTTTTTTCTCAAAGTGACGCCATCCACTGCCACGCCCGCATTGCTGGTAGAATTTGTAAAATAAATCTGCGTAATCGGGTCGGAACTGTCATAAATAAAAGTGGTGGAATATTGTTTCCAATTCAAATTAAGCCAACTGGAACTTTTGGGTAAACTCCAAGTGGTCGTTTCTATCCAGTTGCCGTTTTGGGTTTTGAATTCCATTTTGATGCCGCCGTCT
>CALMIT010000806.1 GCA_937864255.1 uncultured Saprospiraceae bacterium | reverse complement strand
GGTCTGTCCGTGGCTGGCTATCAAATCCACCGCGCCGGGTTCGATTTTCCAACCTTCCAGACAGTTCAAAATCATCGTGCCGTGTAGCAGGGCTATCCAGGGATTGAGCAGGGTAAGTAATTGAAAATCAATCATTTTTTTGGCAAAAACGGCTTTGATCCGCGCCTTCATATCGGCATTGTAAGGCACTGTTTTGAAATGCAGTAACTCTACTTTTGTGTCCAGTCCGCTTCCGCGAAAACGGCAGAGCGCCACGTCCAGCCCGTCCAGCGAAGTACCCGACATCAGGCCGATGATTAGCCGTTCCTGCTTTTCGCCGATTTCACAGAGTTTTTTTAGCTGCGGATTCATTTTTTTGATGTGCTGATAGGTTGGTGTGAGAGACTTTTACTTTTGTGCTCTTTGTGCAAGTCTTGGTGTCCTTTGTGGTTTTATTTTTTCAAACACGAAGACACAAAGTGAAACACAAGGAACGCTATTTTTGATAAAGATAAAAGCATTTTCCATCTGCGCTCTCCGCGCCTCTACGAGATTTTCTTGCAAATCTTGTAAATATAAATTTTTGGTTTGAGTACCCGCTGCTTCGCAGAATAATGCTACCTTGAGTAAATAGCACCAAAGCTGAGACGATAATGAACCTTAAAGCCATTTGCAGTTTTGTCTTTTTTTTGTGTGTGGCGACAGCCCTCATTGCACAAAACCCGCAGCCTGCATGGAAGAATTATACCACTGATCAGGGGCTGGCGAGTCCAGAAGTATATGTGGCGCTCCAGGATAGCAAGGGTTATATGTGGTTTGGTACCGACAACGGACTGAGCCGATTTGACGGCTATACCTTTCGCAATTATGGGCCTGACGACGGCTTACTCAACAATGTAGTCTTTGATTTGGGAGAAGACAAACAAGGGCGTATTTGGATAATGACGCAATCTGCCAATGTTTATTTTTACCAACATGACAGCATCTTTCCTTTTCCTTTTAATGAGGCCATCCGGCATTACAAAAACCGTTTCAGACAAGGGCATCAGGTATATTTTGAAGAAGCTGATAGTAGCTTGTATGTGACTTTATCACACCTTGGAATCCTCCAAATAAAGTCTGACGGTACGCAAAAACTTTGGAAAAGCCAACATCCTTTAGGAATGGTTATACTAAAGGCTGGACAAAGCGCATTATTTTCATATAGTGAAAATCTGGATTCTGCCTTTTATACTTTTAAGGGGCAGTTAAAAGAACGCCTGAAAATTGAACCTCTGGAGTGGCATAAAGACTCTGTACTTTCTTTTTTCCCGAATGATTATGGCAGTTCAAATTTTCAATTGGGGAGCGCTTGTCTATTGCAAAATGGCGACTTGCTTTTTGAATATAGTGACGGCGTGGGTTTGATTCAAGACAGTCAGATAAAGTGGAATCAACCTTTTCATGCGGATGTTACCAATTTTTATGAAGACAGGCGCCATCAAATTTTCCTTTGCCTGAATCACGGCAAAGGATTTGAGCGGTATCAAAATATAGATGCGTTGCTTCGGGCGAAAGGCCAGAAATACCTTCCCGGCATTTCCGCTGTGAATATGGCAGAAGATAAAGAAGGCGGATACTGGTTTACTACGCTTGAACAGGGTGTTTTTTATACGCCTGATTTTGATTTCCTGATTTACGATGAAAAATCGGGCTTGCCAAATTCATATATCGCTGCTATCGAAGAAAAAGATGACAGCACCTTATTTGTCGGGTTACGGAATGGAGAAATATTTGAACTGAATAAGAAAAATCACCGGTTAAAAAAATTGCCTGGGTTGATACGAAATAACCGCTACCAAAAAACCATTTACTATGATAAACCGGAACAGGTGCTGTTGGCAGGCCAAACGCTCCAGTATTTTAATGATAATCATTGGACTTTATTGCAATTTGAAGATGAATATGGTCATGTCGGCCACCCTGACCCCGTTGCTATTGTACCTTCCCGAGACGGTTTTTTTTGGGTAGCCGGCAGGGTAGGGATATATAAAATTGATAAGAAAAACAGGCATCATATAACCTGCCTCAATTTCAACAATTCCAAGGTTTCGATATACTGTGCTTATGGGGATTTTCAGGGGCAATTATGGCTGGGCAGGATAGACGGACTCTGGAAATTGGAGCAGGAAAAACTAATTCGTCCCGATGTACCATATCCTGCATTTTACAGACGCGTTGAAGCAATTTGTCAACTTCCTGATTCAACTTTCATCCTTGGTACAAAAGGCCATGGTATTCATTTCTGGAAAGGAAAAATTTTTTCGGAAATCAGGAAAAGCGACGGACTCACATCGGATATGATTGAAAATATTTATGTAGATAAAAACGGGATCATTTGGGTAGGTACTTTGCAAGGTTTGAATAAAATTTCCAGAAAAGGCGACGGCACTTTTAAAATTGAAAACATCACCGCGCACCACGGGCTGCCCAGCAATGAAATCAATGAAGTGGAGGTGATAGGTAATGAAGTTTGGGTAGCAACTACCCGCGGGCTGGTGCGTTTTCCTTATCACCATATCGTCAACCCGCTATCCCGGCCACCGGTAATTATACGCTTTATTGCAGGCCAAAAGGAATTTGATTTGCATACCAAACCGTCAATCAATTATAATGAAAATAACGTCACTCTTCATTTTCTGGCATTTAACTACCGTATGCAGGGCAAAATTCCTTACCGCTTCAGGGTGGATGCCGGCGATTGGACA
>CALMIT010000805.1 GCA_937864255.1 uncultured Saprospiraceae bacterium | reverse complement strand
CAAGCTGGTTTTGATGGGTCAGGATATTGCCGAATACGGCGGCGTTTTCAAAATCACGGAAGGTTTTGTACAGGAATTTGGCAGAGAAAGAGAGCGCAATACGCCGATTTGTGAGAGTGCGATCGTGGGTTGCGCTTTGGGGTTGAGCCTGAAAGGTTATAAGGCGATGGTGGAAATGCAATTTGCCGATTTTGTCACCTGCGGCTTCAATCAAATCGTAAACAACCTCGCCAAAATACACTACCGCTGGGGGCAAAATGCCGATGTGGTCGTCAGGATGCCGGCGGGCGGCGGCGTAGGCGCCGGGCCTTTTCACTCACAAAGTAATGAAGCCTGGTTTGCGCACACGCCCGGTTTGAAAGTCGTTTATCCTTCCAATCCATACGATGCAAAAGGGCTGCTGCTGGCGAGTTTTGAAGATCCAAATCCCGTTTTGTTTTTTGAACACAAAGCGCTTTACAGAAGCCTGACGGATGATGTGCCCGACGATTATTACACGGTCGAAATCGGCAAGGCAAAACTGGTGAGCGCAGGTGAAAAATTGTCCGTCATCACTTACGGGATGGGCGTGGTTTGGGCAAAAAAAGCGGTGGAAGAATTGGGCATTGACGCCGACATTTTGGATTTACGGACGCTGCTCCCGCTTGATTATGAAGCAATTAGCGATACGGTGAAAAAAACAGGAAAGGTACTCGTGCTGCACGAAGATACGCTGACGGGCGGCTTGGGCGGCGAAATTGCGGCCTACATTTCCGAGCATCTTTTTGAAAACCTCGATGCCCCGGTGATGCGCGCGGCGAGTCTTGATACGCCGGTTCCTTTCGCCATTCCGCTGGAGCAAAATTTCATGGCATCCACCACTTTAAAAGCGAAATTGGAAAAGTTGCTCCTTTATTAAAAAAGGATTTTTCTACATTCGCTTGATTGAAAATCTTTTGTACAAAAAATTTTGCCATGCCTTATTCAAAAATTGTCCTGCTGTTTTTCCTGTTTGTTTTTCAATACAACCTGATTCCGGCTCAGAATCCCGCGCCCGCTCCGTCGCAAAAAAATGGCGTCGTTATCACGGGCGCTACGGCGCATATCGGCTCCGGCGAAGTCATTCAAAACAGCATCATTATTTTTGAAAATGGCAAAATCAGCCTTGTCGGCAATGCGGACGAAATCGCCGCGCCCAAAGCCGCCAATTTTGAATTTATTGACGCCACGGGCAAACACGTTTATCCCGGCTTGATTGCGCTGAATTCCCGCCTCGGGCTGGTGGAAATTGACATGGTGCGCGCTACCCAGGATTTTGCCGAAGTGGGCGATTTTAATCCAAATGTCCGCTCCATAATTGCCTATAATACGGATGCGGAAGTTATACCGACTGTGCGCAGCAACGGCGTTTTGATGGCGCAGGTTTGTCCGTCGGGCGGTTTGATTTCGGGGCAATCAAGTCTTGTACAGTTGGACGCCTGGAATTGGGAAGACGCGATTTTGCAGGCAGACGGCGCCGTTCATCTTTTTTGGCCCAATCCTGTCAATTTTTCATTCAGGCAGGGGCGCACTTCCAAAAATGAAAATTACGAGAAGCAGGGGAGATCAATTGAGCAGTTTTTTGAAGAATCAAAAGCATATACGTACAAAAATGCACCTGACATTTCCAACCTGAAAATGGAGGCTATGCGCGGCATTTTTGACGGTTCCAAAAAATTATTTGTTCACGCCAGCGCTGCTTTGCCGATCCAGGAAAGTGTGCTTTTGGCTGAAAAATTCAACATAAAACCGGTCGTCGTCGGCGGAAAAGATTCCTGGATGTTGACGGATTTTTTAAAAAAACACGACGTCGCAGTAGTGCTTTCCGAAACGCAAAGCCTGCCGAGCCGGGAGGACGAAGATATTGACCAGCCTTTCAAAACGCCCGCAATTTTGCAAAACGCAGGCATTCTTTTTGCCATTACGGCTGAAGGAAGCTGGCAGCAGTTTAATCTTGCTTTTCAGGCGGGACAGGCTGTGGGATTTGGTTTGGAAAAGGAAACGGCGCTTCAAGCCGTCACCTTGAATCCGGCAAAAATTCTCGACATGGAAAAGCAAATCGGCAGCCTCGAAATTGGCAAGGACGCCACGCTTTTTATCAGCGACGGCGATGCGCTGGATATGCGCGGCAACAATGTGACGCAGGCTTGGATACAGGGACGAAAAATCAGCCTGGATAATAAGCACAAGCGTTTGTATCAAAAATTCAAAACCAAATACGAGCAGCAACGTTAATGCTTTGATAAAAAATAAAAGCGGAAAGCGGGGGTGCAATGGCGCTTTCGCTTTTTTCGTTTCTCAGCTGTATTTTTTTAATCCTGTTGGACAAAATAATTTTTAAAATCCCACTATGAAAAGGCTCCAGTTGTTTTTCACTTTTACTTTCCTGTTTTGCCACTTGTTGAGTGCACAGA
>CALMIT010000804.1 GCA_937864255.1 uncultured Saprospiraceae bacterium | reverse complement strand
GTTAATATCGCCCAATTCTTTGCCGCTTTTTAAAAGACGGGCAACGAGGAGCGGCAAAGTAAACGTAGCGGAGCGAGCCTGACCTTTTTGCGCCAACGACAAAACGACGACCCAGCCAAAAGCCTCCGCCTCCCCGTTTCTAAAATCCACGCCTCCTTCTATGCCGACCCAAAAATCTGCTTCCGGCGCGTTTGTTTTTGCAGCTTCGGCGCGCAGTGTCGCGCAGCGCAGCGTGTCGCCGTCAGACATAGGCTGGTCGGGTATATCCAGTTTTATTTTCAAACCGCTCACCTGTATCTCCGTTTGAAAAATTTCCGAAAAAGCCGTTTTTACAGATTGGATTTTGACCGGATTTTGCGAGGCTAAAACTACTTGTCTCATTGCGCTTTTTTCAAATCAAACTCAAACTCGTAGCCTTTTATATTTACCGACAACTTCATGGACGCCGCATCCAGCGCTTTTATCAGGTACTCGCCGTCTGTGGAGCTTCCGCTGATAATGATTTTATCATCTTTCAAATCGTACGTCGCAGTTTGCGGATTGCCGTCGAGATTGACATTTACTTTGCCCGAATTTTCAAATTCAAAAAAACCGCCCTGAAGAGTCGGCGTGTCATTGCCGTTTCTCAGCGCCTGAGTAATTTCCCACTTTCCTTTTATTTTTTCAGTATAGTCGGGTTTGTCACTTTTGCAGGAAGCCAGAAAAAAAAGCGACATCAGGAAGGCTGTTACAAATAGTTTTTGCGTGAACATAAGTGGCGTTTAAATTGAAAATTGTTTTAAAAAACCTGTTTTGATAAAACCGAATAAATTCGTCCGGGCTTTATTGCCCGTTCGCTGCAAATTTATAGGAAAAACATAGGAAACAAATAATTGAAAATCAGAACTTTGCACACTTTTTATTTATTTGCTGTTTTGCTTTTAATTTTTTGGGGCAGAACTTTCCTTTGCAAAAAAAGGTTGCGAATGAAGTTGACAATAATTTTGAACCGGAAGTGAAATTGAAATAACCGTATGAAAAAAAATAACTGGACGATTGATTCGAAAGAAAAGGGGACCGCAAAAACAGGCGAAGAGTACGCCGTACTGGTAGGACTGATTCAAAAAGATCAAACCGAAGAACAGGTAGAAGAATGGCTGGACGAGCTTGAATTTTTGGCGCTCACGGCAGGCGCCGTCTCCAAAAAAAGGTTTTTGCAAAAAATGCCCCACCCCGATACGCGCACATTTATCGGCAAAGGAAAGGCAGAGGAAATAAAGCATTTTATCGAAAACAATGAAGACATTAATCTGGTCATTTTTGACGACGACCTGAGCGGCAAGCAGGCCAATATCCTCGAAGAAATGCTGAAAGTAAAAATCGTGGATCGCACTACCCTGATCCTCGACATCTTTGCGCGGCGCGCGCAGACCGCCCAGGCGCAAACCCAGGTAGAACTGGCGCAAATCCAGTATCTGTTGCCGCGCCTGCGCGGACTCTGGACTCACCTTGAGCGGCAACGTGGGGGTATCGGGATGCGCGGTCCCGGTGAAAAAGAAATAGAAACCGACCGCCGTACCTTGCGCGACAAAATTTCCCAACTCAAACAAAAACTCGAAAAAATAGACCGCCAGAGTCAGACCCAGCGCAAAAACCGGGGCGAGTTGATTCGCGTTTCGCTCGTAGGTTACACAAATGTGGGAAAGAGTACGCTGATGAACTTGCTCTCGAAAGCCGACGTGTTTGCCGAAAATAAACTTTTTGCCACCCTTGATACCACCGTGCGCAAAGTGGTTTTTGATACAATGCCTTTTTTATTGAGCGATACGGTCGGATTTATCAGAAAATTGCCGACGCACCTGATCGAAAGTTTTAAATCCACCCTTGATGAAGTGAGAGAAAGCGACGTGCTTTTGCACGTGGTGGACATTGCTCATCCGCAATTTGAAGACCACATCCGCACCGTAGAAGCCACTTTGCGTGATTTGGAAGCATACGACAAGCCCGTGTTGCTTGTTTTTAACAAAATAGACCTTTATCGCGACCGATATTTTGACGCTCTGCTTGATGAGCAAACCAAAAGAGAAATCATGGACGAATTGCAACAATCGCTGAAAACACGTTTCGAACACGACAATGTTTTTATATCGGCACATACGGGTGAAAATATTCCGCTGCTGCGGGAAAAAATGACGCGACTGATAAAAGAACAATATCGCATTCGCTATCCGTACCAGATAAAACAGTGGTAATCGGTACGCTAAAAACCAGCTTCGATGCCGAGTTTTTCCATATCGCGTACGAGCAGGCGGCGGCGATTAAACGTGAGCAGGTTTTTATTGCGCAAATCATTGAGTACGGTGGTCACCGTTTGGCGCGAGGTGGCGGTAAGGTTAGCAATATCCTGGTGTGTCATAAAATTTCTGACCAGCATTTCATAGCCCACTCTTTGTCCTTTTTTTTGCGCGAGTTGATATAAAAATTCAATCACTCTGGTTCTGCTGTCTTTAAATACCAGGCTCTCCAGTCTTTGCTCCATTTCGTACATCCGGCTGCCGAGTATTTTCATCAAAAAAAGACTCAGTCCGCTGTGATTGCGCATGAGGCCTTTCAGGTATTCTTTTTCAATAATACAGACCGCCGTGCTTTCGAGCGCTTGTGCAAAATCGCGGCGTTTCTCCTCGTTTGCCAGCGCCATTTCTCCAAAAACCTCTCCGGTATTCAACAAAACCTTAGTTACTTCTTTTCCGTTTTCTGCATACGAACCTATTTTAACCCGACCTTCCGTGATGAAAAAAATTTTGTTTGCATCTTCTTCAGGCAGGTAAATGTATTCTCCCTTCTGATAGCTGCGGTGCGTATGTCCGTCCGAAACGCCGGAGACTTTTTGAGGACATAAAATGCCGGAGACATCTATGTTTTCCAAAAACCAAAATGACTGGGAAGAATCCATAAAATAGCGCTTTCGGGTATAACAGTCAGAAAATGAAGGAGTTGAAATTTGCGCGTATCTGTCGCAAAAATGTCCCACAAGCTACAAAATAGTGCGGAATTATACCGGTTATTCTTCCAGTTGCAAATCAAACCGATCGAATACCTCTTTCACGAGCGGGTTGATTTCCAGCATTTTCTGATACTTTTCTCTCGGCGTGAGCGGCTTGGGCGCTTTCGGGGCTTTGTTGGCAGACGCCTTTGATTCGTCTATTCTGATTTCGCGGATCAACTCGGGCGATTTGAGTTCCTGCCGCAAAAAATCCATCAGGTCCAGGTCTTTCATCAGCGTATTTTCCGCCAGCGTGGAGCCTACGACGGCTATCAGTTTTTCACCTTCCAAAGCCAGTTCCGTATTTTGTAAAACTTCTTTGAGGTGGTTGTCCTTCGTGTCGGTGTATTTTGTCCAGGCAGCAACCGCCATTTCCAAAGTCAGCTCTTTTTGTTCATTTTCAGCAGCATCGCCGGATTCGGCCGCGACTTCCGCCATCAACATTTCAAGCCCTTTTAATTTTGGCGTCTCGGTAGCCGCCGGATTCCATTCGATATTTTTCGCAGGAGCGGGTTCTTCCACGCGCTTTTGGGGCGCGGATGCTTCTGTTTTATTTTCTGTTTTTTGCGGCGGCGGCGGTTTTACCGGGCGGTCGTTTGCGTCAGCCGTTTTTTTTTCAGGGGCAGGGGCGGGCGCGTCGGGCAGGCGGATAGCCCTGCCGAGGGAAGTCATTTTTATCAAAGCCATTTCGGCGTGCAGACGTTTGTTGCGCGCCATTTTAAAATTCACATCACAATCGTTGGCAATATTGAGCGCCGAAAGCAAAAAAGACGCGGGCGCCAATTGCGCCTGGCGGCGGTATTGATCTTTCAAATTTTCACCCACTTCCAGCAGCGCCAAAGTTTGCTCGTCCTTGCAAATCAGCAGGTTTCGAAAATGCTCCGCCAGCTCGTTTATAAAAGTGTCTGCTTCAAATCCGTTGCGCAGCACTTCGTCAAAAATCAACATCACCTCCGGCAAATTTTCCGTGAGCAGCGCCTCCGTGAAGCGGAAAAAATAGTCGTAATCCAGGATATTCAAATTAGAAATCACATCCTGGTAAGTCAGCGACTTGCCCGAAAAACTCACGATTCGGTCGAATATGGAAAGCGCGTCGCGCAAAGCGCCGTCGGCTTTTTGAGCGATAATGTGCAGCGCATTTTCATCAGCTTCGATGCCTTCCCGGCGGCAAATGTTTTGCAGGTGGCTCACCATTTCCGCTATCTGTATTCTTTTAAAATCAAAAATCTGGCAGCGGGAAAGTATGGTCGGAAGAATTTTATGCTTCTCGGTGGTGGCGAGGATAAAAACCGCGTAAGGCGGCGGCTCTTCCAGCGTTTTCAAAAAAGCATTAAAAGCCTGCGCCGAAAGCATGTGTACCTCGTCAATGATAAACACTTTGTACCGGCCCTGCTGCGGCTGGAAGCGCACCTGCTCGATGAGTTGGCGGATGTGCTCCACCGAATTGTTGGAAGCCGCGTCCAGTTCGATGATGTTGAAAGAAGCATTTTCATTAAAAGCTTTGCAACTGTCGCAGGTATTGCAGGGTTCGAAAGTGTCGGCGCTGTTTTGGCAGTTGATCACCTTTGCCAAAATGCGCGCGCAGGTAGTTTTGCCGACGCCGCGCGGACCGCAAAAAAGAAAAGCGTGCGCCAGTTTGTCGTTGCGCAAAGCGTTTTTGAGCGTCTGCGCCACGTGTGCCTGACCCACCACGTCTTCAAAGCGATTCGGGCGATATTTTCGTGCTGAAACTACAAATGACATTATCTCCGGTAACTATTTTTGGCAAATTTTGCTTCCCTGAAAAAATCACATAGCGCGGTAAAGGTACAAAAAGCATCGGGGTGCGAAGTCCGGCATTTTTATAATTTTCCATTTTTATAACCTTTTTAAAAACGGTCTGTTTCGGCTGCTTAAAATGTCCATTTTTTAAAATGCTAAAAATTGCCTGGTCGCCTATTTACAAATATCAACTGCCGGAAGGTCACCGCTTTCCGATGGAAAAATACGACCTGCTGCCCGAGCAATTATTGTACGAAGGCACGGCCGGCAATGAAAATTTCTTCGCGCCCGCGCCCGTTGAAGAAGCCGTCATCCTGCTAAGCCACGAAGCGGATTACTGGCAGCGCCTCAAAAACCAGACACTCGCGCCAAAAGAAATCCGCGCGATAGGTTTTCCGATGACCGAAACTTTGGTGCGGCGGGGGGCGCATATTTCGGGCGGCACCATTCAATGTGCGCAATTTGCCATCGAATACGGCTGCTCCATGAATATTGCCGGCGGCACACACCACGCTTTTTCGTACAAAGGCGAGGGATTTTGCCTGCTCAACGACATTGCCATCGCCGCCAATTTTCTTTTGAAAAAAGGACTCTCCCAAAAGATTTTGATCGTTGACCTCGACGTACACCAGGGAAACGGCACGGCGCAGATTTTTTCAAACGAACCCCGCGTTTTTACATTCAGTATGCACGGCGCTAAAAACTACCCCGCCCGGAAAGAAAAATCCGACCTCGACATCGGGCTGCCCGACAAAACCGAAGACCGGGAATATTTGAAAATTTTGAAAGCTACCCTGCCGCCGCTCATCGAAGCGATACAGCCGGATTTTGTTTTTTACCTCTCCGGGGTGGATGTGCTGGAGAGCGACAAACTGGGCAGGCTGAGTATGAGCCTGGAGGGCTGTAAAGCCCGCGACCGCTTTGTACTCGAATCCTGTAAAAACTACCGGCTGCCTGTCGCCGTGAGTATGGGCCGCGGCTACTCCGAGCGGCTCGCCACCATCGTAGAAGCACACGCCAATACATTCAGGCTGGCTCAAGAGGTGTTTTTTTGACTGTTTTGTTTGTGAAAAATTTTTGAACGATGGAAAGAATAGCAATAATTAGAAAATGTTTGCGCGCAGGGAGAATGGCAGTTCTCCCTGTTTCTTTTAGTCAATAATTTTAAATTTTATATCAAATCTACCATCTAAGATATTCAACGTATCAAAACAATTATCGCCTATCAATTTCATAGAAAAAGTTCCAGCAGCTACATGATTTTCAAGATCAAATTTTATTAATTCTGATTCGAATTTATTATTATCAGATATATAAAGGTAATAGGAATAACACCCTAAATCACTATTAAAATCTCTAATTTTAGAATCAAATTCTGGGTAACTATTAAAAGAGTTTTCAGTCGGACCTAAATATCCTAAAGTAAAGAGTTGATAGATTGTTTCAGTTTTAAATAGAGCATCTACTCTTAATTGATTTCTTCTTTCTGAATATGTGCATTCCAAATATTTCGGACCTCCAGGTGGTGTCAAAAACCACTTTGCCACCCAGGGTTCTCCATTCAGGTAACAGCCAAAGGTGCCTTTGCCTTCGGTAGTCAGAGGAGGTAAAATGGGTTCCGGCTCGGGCGGAATGTCTTTTCCGCAGCTCGCAGCAAAAAGAAATGAAAACGCGAAAAGAATGAAGATTTTTTTCATGTGGTTTGGTTTTTAGAAAAATTGATAAAAACCGGTAACGTAAAATCAGCCTATGGTCGGTACGTCAGTTTAAAATAGCCATCTGTGATATGTACAGTGTCGAAACAAGTATTAATAGCAGTAAATTCAAAAGAGCCTTCAATTATTTTGGATCCGTCGTCTAAATCATATGTGTAGCAATCAAGTGTGTTATATTTTCTTAATCTATAAATATTCTGAACCCTTGATAATCTACTACTGTCCATTTTTATTATAGAATTCGATACAGAAATTGATATCCCTCCTTTTCCTTCTTTATTTCCAGCTGAAATAGCTAAGGATTGAGATGAAGGATAAAATTGGCAATCTACCGGATCACAGCCAAAAAGCGGATCGCCACTCTCGCAGCTGGCACACCAGTCCTCCCCGTTTACTTTGCAGCGAAAGACGTTCCAGTCGCAGCCTTCGCAGCGGGGGCGATCCAGGCACTTATCTTGTGGTGAGGGGTTTTCTTTTTTGCATGAGAAAGCAAAAAAACAGCAAAAAGCAGTGGACAAAAGAAAGACTTTTTTCATGTGCTTTTGGTTTAGTTTTATGGTCGGTACGTCAAATGTTTTTGGGGATTATTCAGTATTCAAACCAAAAAGGAACCACATCGAACTCACCCTCTGTGATGGTCAAAGGTTCTCCACAAGCATCCATAAGGTGCATTTCAAAAGTTCCTTTTAATCTTTTTTCTGTGGAATCAATCTCCGTCAAAACCAGGTTGTGAAATTGTAGGGTATCTAATGCATACTCGCCACAGTTGCCCGGCTTAGCGTAATCCACAAATATCCTGCGCCAATAGCGAATTGGGTTGTTACCAACCCTTAAAGAGTCTATACCGAAATTAAGATATTGAGTTTCCTGTCCCTCTTTTTCTCGATAAGACCAAAATCCTAAATCTCCTCTTTTCACATAGAATTGGACATTCAAAGAAGAAGGCCCGCCGAACACACCACCGCCTCCTGAGAAGGTCCAGGGCTGTCCGTTTACTTTACAGCGAAAGACGTCTTGGTGGTAGGGAGGGGATTCAGGGTTTTCTTTTTCGCAGCTTGTTGCGAGGGTAAAAAGGGAGAAAAGAAGTAAATACAGTATGGCTTTCATAAGATTGTTATTTAAGCATTTAAAATGGTTTTTTTACGCACATAGGATGTTTTTATTTATTCATACCAAAAGGGTGCTACGTCAAAGTAGCCCTCAGTAACCATTACTATTTCCCCACAATTGTTTTTTGCTGAGAATTGAAAAGAGCCTTTTATAGTTTTATTTATTCTATCAATCTCCTCAATAAATATATCATGGTTAGCAGTTGTATCCAGTTGATAACCAACACACCCTGTATTTAATCTATCCTTGAAGACAGTCCCATATCTAATAAGGCTACTACTTCCGGCTGTTACATTTAAGGAAACAAAATTAATTACTTGATAAACAGGTGGATCATCGGTTTCCCTATAATTTAAAAATCCAAATTGCCCATTATCTTCATAATAAGTAGCGTGTAATGAAGACGGGCCTCCAAACGGACCTCCACCTCCTGATGGTGACCAATCCTGCCCGTTCACTTTACAGTGAAAGACGTCTTGGTGGTAGGATGGTGCATTAGGTTCGGGGGCTTCTTTTTTGCAAGAGAAAGCAAAAAGACAGCAAAAAGCGGTGGACAAAAGAAAGATTTTTTTCATGTGCTTTGGTTTGGGTTGAAAATTACGCGGCTGCAAAATTGTATTTGCCGCAATATTCGATAAAGACACATTTTTATTTATCGGATACTGCCATCAGGCGCATTTGCGCGCTGCGTTTTTTTCTTTGCCCGCGGGTAAAAGTGCATTCCTGCTTTTTTTAAAAAAATGCGCCTTCGGTTAAAGTCGGTTTTTAATAAAAGCAAAACTTCGGCTTTTGTGTACTTTTACGCGACTTTGCATCACCCGTCAAAGCAATTTCGTTTCATACTCTGAGAAAAAATTTAAACCACCTGCAAAAAATATGCTTCCACGTCCGCTCAGCGATGAAGAAAAGGCTCAAAGGCTGCCCAAACACGAGAAGGCTATAAAAAATATGTGGCGCATTTTCTGGGGCGCCTGGGTTTTGGTTATGCTGATTTTTGTGCTGCTTTCTTTTTCCGATTTGCCCACCATCGAAGAACTGGAAAACCCGCGCAGCGAACTCGCTTCCGAAGTTTTCGGAGCCAACGGCGAGGTGCTGGGACGCTATTATGTGGAAAACCGCGTGCCGGTCACCTATGACCAACTTTCGCCGCAAGTGGTCAAAGCGCTGGTAGCTACAGAAGACGAACGCTACTATGAACATTGCGGCATTGATTTTAAAGCGCTCGGAAGGGTTTTTGTAAAAACCTTCCTGATGGGGCAGCGGAGTTCGGGCGGCGCGAGTACGATCACACAACAACTCGCCAAATTGCTTTTTACGGAAAAACCTGCGTCGGGCATGGAGCGGGTGATTCAAAAACTCAAAGAATGGATCATCGCGCTGAGGCTGGAGCGGCGCTACACCAAAGAGGAAATCCTCGCGATGTACCTCAATAAATTTGACTTCTTGTACGATTCCGACGGTATCAAGGCAGCTTCCGAAACCTACTTTGGCAAAAACCAAAAACAACTCAACATCCAGGAAGCCGCCGTGCTGGTGGGTATGTTGAAAAATCCGTCGCTCTACAATCCGAAAAGTCGCCCGGAAAGCGCCCGCATACGCAGAAATGTGGTGTTTCAGCAAATGGAGCGCAACGGGGTGCTGGACCAGCCGGCGGTGGATTCGCTGAGCAAATTGCCGATGGATATGAGCAATTTCAAACGAAGCAACCACGCGGAAGGCCTGGCGCCTTATTTCAGAATGGAGCTGGCGAAATTGCTCAAAACCGACATCCTGGAACGGCAGGAATGCCGCAAAACCGACGGCAGCAAATACGACATCTATCGCGACGGTTTGAAAATTTATACCACCATAGACCCCGTCATGCAGGCTATCGCCGAAAAAGTGATGGTGCAACACATGACCAAAGTGCAAAACGACTTTTGGCGAACCTGGAAAAATAAAGACCCCTGGACTTACGAGACTGCCGACTCGGAGACGGAAATTCCGGTCGAAAAAAGAAAAGAAGCCCTCGTGAGGCTCATGCGCGAATCTGACAGATACGTCACGCTGCGCGATGAAATCATGGCGCCCGTTTTTTCAAAATTAAGTGAAGAAATTGAAGATGTCACCCTCAGCGACTGGGAGATAGAACAAATTTTGAAAGAAGAAAAGGAAAAAGGTTCTATCGCAAAATTGGTAGCAAACAAGGTGATCAAAGAGGACCGCGCCGCCAAATTCAGGCGGGTAATGGAAAGCGAAAACTGGCGACTGGTCAAAAAAAACTGGCAGACATTGCAGACAAGATTTGAAGAAATCTTCAATAAGCCGGTACCGATGAAGGTGTTCGCTTACAATGAAAAAATGGAAAAGGACACCGTGATGAGTCCGCTCGATTCCATCAAATACCACCGGATGTTTTTGCAACTCGGCTCGATGGGCGTGGACCCGGTGACCGGTCAGGTCAAATTTTGGGTGGGCGGCATCAACCATAAATATTTCCAGTTTGATCACGTGCAGACGCGGCGGCAGGTCGGCTCTACGTTCAAACCTTTCATTTATGCCACGGCTATCGAATTCCAGGGAATTTCGCCTTGCATGACGGTGTTCGACCAGCCGCAAACTATCTCGCCGGGCGACGGCAATTTTCACCTCATCAAACCCTGGACGCCAAAAAATTCGACCGGAAAGTACTCCGGCGCCAGTCTCACTTTATACCAGGGACTCAAAAAATCCGTGAACACGGTTTCGGTGTATTTAATGAAATTGCTCGGCGATACCGACCCCGTCACCGAGGTCGTATCAAATATGGGCATCAATCCAAAACTCATTCCCGCCCAGCCCTCGATTTGCCTCGGCGCCACCGACCTTTCAGTGATTGAAATGACCGGCGCTTATACCACTTTTGCCAACAACGGCTTGTTCAATCGTCCGAGTTTTATCCTCAGGATAGAAGACAAAAACGGGCGTATCATTTATCAGGGTTTGCCCGAAGAGCGGCAAGCGCTCAATCCAACCGCCAATTATGTGATGCTCGATATGCTGAAATATGCTGCCATCGGTGCGGGTGGTTTTGACGGCGTAAAAAGTGAATTCGGCGGAAAAACGGGTACGACCAATGATTATGTGGACGGCTGGTTTATGGGGCTTACGCCAAATTTGGTGGTAGGCACCTGGGTGGGCGGCGAAGACCGTTGGATTCGTTTTCGCTCGCTTGATTTGGGACAGGGCGCGCGTATGGCGCGGCCGTTTTTTGCAGGTTTTTTAAAAGAGCTTGAAAAAAATCCTGACGCAGATTACACCATAGACGCCCACTTTTACAGGCCGCCGGGCGATATCGGCATCGTCATGAATTGCAATGAATACCGGCAGGATTCCGAGCCTTCCGAAAATGAATATGAAGATTTTACGGAAGATCCTTTCGGCGACGAAACGCTGATACGCAACGCCGAAGAAGCAAAAAAGAAACCGAATCCGCTGGACGAGGGCGACGAGGATTTTTAAAAAAAACTGACCGGATATGCGTTTGTGGATATTTATACTTTTCAATAGTTTTTTGTTGATCGGCTTGGGCATTGCCGGCTATTTTTTGCCGGAACCGCCGCTACCTACCTCCATTTTACCGGCTATTTTCGGATTCGTTTTTTTAATCGGTCTCCCCCTGTTCAAAAAAAATCTCAAAATCGCCAGGTGGCTTTTTCTTCCGCTTCATTTGTTTTTGATAATTGCCATTTTCGGTTTTATCTGGCGCGCCGCCGAGGTGGCGGATTGGGTCACTGTGGGCGTCAATGCCGCGCTGATGTTCGGCACATCTGCCGTATCTTTTCTGCTTTTTAAAAAATGGCGGCAGGAAAACGCAGCTGCCCGCACAGACAAAGCCTAATTTTGTAAAATGATCAAACCTGTTTTTTTTGTTTTAGTACTCGGTGCTTTGCTTTTCCAGTCTGCCGGAGAACGGCAGGCGCCTAAAATGCTGCTTTCCGATTATGGCTTTTTTACAGGAAAAATTGCCGACCTCAAACCCGCCGGAGACGTCGTTCCTTACGACCTCAACATGCCGCTTTTTTCCTACTACGCCTGGAAAGCGCGCTTTATAAA
>CALMIT010000803.1 GCA_937864255.1 uncultured Saprospiraceae bacterium | reverse complement strand
CGGTGGTCCAGGCGGGGCTGAGGACGGTGACCACTTTCGCATTTTCAAATCCGTGCATTGCCAGCGTAGCTTTTATTTCCATTTCAATCGTATTCATCGCGGGACAACCCGAATAAGTGGGCGTAATGACGACTTCCAAACCGCCGCCCGCATCAAAATTCACACCCGTGATAATGCCCATATCGTTCACCGTCAGCACCGGTATTTCCGGGTCGGTCACCTGTTCGAGTATTTTTAAAATATCCGCTTCGGAGGTCATTGCCTATAATTTTTTAAAATCAAGGTTTTATAAAAAAACAGCAATTTATAAAATTGGTTGGAAGGTAAATGACTGCTGCGATTCTGGCGGCAGTAATAATTTGCAAATCATTGCAGGTACGGTATTTGAATAATAAAAAAATTGAATAATTGTCTAAGGCAAAAGAAAAAACTATTTTTGCCCCTGACCTCCGGGTCGTTTTGTTTGCCTTTGAGAAAACATTTATAAAACCACGACATGGCAATTGTCTTATCACTTTTGAATCATAAAGGAGGGGTGGGTAAAACCACAAGCGCCATCAACATCGGCGCAGGTTTGGTCGAATTGGGCAAAAAAGTAATGCTCATAGACCTCGATCCGCAAGCCAATCTCACCCTCTCGCTCGGTATTCCACGCCAAAAATATTCCATCTATGAAGCCTTGCGCGGCGGGTCCGAACTCGTGCCCTACCAAGTGAAGGAAGGTCTGGACGTGGTGATTTCTACGCTCGATCTTTCTGGCGCCGAATTGGAGCTCATCAACGAAGCCGGCCGCGAATTCATCTTGCGCGAATTGCTGCACCCGGTGATGGAAGAATATGACTTTATCATCATTGACTGTCCGCCTTCGCTGGGTTTGCTGACGCTGAATGCACTCACGAGCAGCCGCTACGTGATCATTCCTTTGCAGACGCAGTTTTTGGCTTTGCAGGGTCTGGCGAAAATCAAACAGGTGATAGATAAAGTCAAATTCCGCCTCAACAAAAACCTGGAAATCGGCGGCGTGATCCCGACGATGTACGACAACCGGAAAATCCTGAACCGCGACGTGGTGGACACGATAAAGAAATTTTTTGGCGAAAAGGTATTCAACACGTACATCCGCGACAATGTGGCGCTGGCGGAAGCGCCCGCCCAACGCAAGGATATTTTTGAATACAATCGCAGCAGCGCCGGCGCGGATGATTATCTCGCATTGTGCAAAGAATTGCTGGAGCGCACGGAGAAAGTGCCGGTTTGATGATGTGTTGATGAGTTGATGTGCTAATGTGATGATGATGGGTTGGTTTGAAATAAGTAATTGATTTTGAGAGCGAAGAAATTTAGTCTGGCATCTCAAATCTATATATCTTTTAATCTAAAAAATTGAGTAAGAAAAAATTCACGAC
>CALMIT010000802.1 GCA_937864255.1 uncultured Saprospiraceae bacterium | reverse complement strand
GATGCCGTTGTCAAAAACAATTTGCTCGCTGCTTTCCTGCCCTTTGGCGACAAAACTATGACTGGAGACGCTGTAAGTGGTAGGCGTGAAAATCGGCGTAGGGCTGCCATATTTGCATTTTCCGGCGGAACCTCCGTCGCATGAAAAAAACAAGGCAGCCAAAATCAAAAGAGGGAAACTAAATTTCAATTTTTTATAATTAAAATGAAAAAATCGGATTTCTGAACAATCGGGTTTGAGCGATGTTTGATAAAGACTTTTCAAAAACGAGGGTAAAAATAACCAAAATCACTTCGATGAAACCTTTATTGAACGGACAAAATGGAAAATTTCATACCAACGGACACCACCTCGAAATTCTCGCTTCTGATTTTGTGAACGATAATATTGAAACCCCGCTGAAAAAAGGCGCTTTTGATGTGTCTGACGAAGAAAAAATGCGCGAGATAGAAAAGCATTTTGCCGAAATTATGGATGTTTTGGGTCTTGATTTGACCGACGACAGCTTGAAAGACACGCCGCGCAGGGTGGCAAAAATGTTTGTCAAAGAAATTTTTTCAGGTTTGGACCCGGCAAAAATGCCGGAAATCACTCTGTTCGAGAATAAATATAACTACCGCCGGATGGTGGTGGAAAAAGGTATCAAAGTGCATTCTTTTTGTGAACATCATTTTTTGCCGATTTACGGAAAAGCACACGTCGCCTACATCAGCAGCGGAAAAGTGATTGGACTATCGAAACTGAACAGGTTAGTGGAGTATTTTTCAAAAAGACCGCAGGTGCAGGAGCGGCTGACCCGCCAAATTGCCGAAGCACTGAAAGAAGTTATGCAAACCGAAGATGTCGCGGTTTATATCGAAGCCCGCCACATGTGTGTGCAAGCGAGAGGCGTAGAGCACGAAGACAGCGTTACCGTCACTTCCGAGTTTTCGGGCAAGTTTTTAAACGAGTCGGTGAAAAGCGAATTTTTGAGCGCAATTAAGTAAGGTCGCGATCACATTATAGGAAGCGTGTGAAAATTCAGAATTTCGACCGGAGTGCCCCACATGTGCATGGAAAAATCTTCTTCCACTTCGCGTACAAAAAGGTTTACTTCCGCGCCTTCCGCCTTTAATTGCTCCGGCATGTTGATTGGTCGCCACTCTTGTCCTGACATATCCCTGATTCCCCACGCCCCCGTGCCGACATTTTTGTAAAAAACTTTTCCCCTTAAATGAAAATTTTTCATTTTGACAATTTTTGATTTTCGTTTGGAATGATAAATTTCGCACAAATTTGAAATAATCCCTTTAATTGGGGTTTATTA
>CALMIT010000801.1 GCA_937864255.1 uncultured Saprospiraceae bacterium | reverse complement strand
GATGGTGCGCAAATTATGCAGGCGGTCGGCTATTTTTATAAGCACCACGCGCACATCTTCCACCAGAGTACTCAACACTTTTTTGAAATTTTCTGCCTGCGGGTTTTCGGTTTTATAAGTACCGTCCAATTTGGTAAGTCCGTCAACAATCTTCGTCACCCTGTCGCCAAACATTTCCTTGATTTCCGACAATTCCACCTCGGTATCTTCTACCACATCGTGCAAAAGGGCGCTGATAATAGCTGTAGGACCTAAGCCGATTTGTTTGGCACAGATGCGCGCCACTTCGATAGGGTGCAAGACATAAGGCTCGCCCGATTTGCGGCGTTGTGTACTGTGCGCCCTTACGGCAAGTTCGTAAGCGTGCCGCACCATAGTGCGGTCTTCTTCATCCATTTCCGCTTGTATCGAATTTATCAATCTTCTGTAAGCGCGATGAATTTCTTTGTGTTCTTCCTCGGTTATCGGAGCGAGCGTCGGTGGCATGAGTAGCAATATTCTTAATGATTCAAATTGAAACCTGCTGATTGACAGTAACTTGTGTCAGTTTTTATACAAATCTATTAAAAAATAGATTCAAATCAAGGGTGGAAATCTATCAGGGTTTTGGAGATTTTAAAAACGGAAAAACTATAAAAATCGTTGCTTGCGCGGGCTTCGGGTGGCAAAAATTCATTTACTTTCAGTTTTTTGATAAAGGACAGAATTTTTTTATAAAACTTTTATCTTTGCCGCGCTTTTTTAAAGCCGTAGTTTTTTGCGGGTGTGGCGAAATTGGTAGACGTACCAGACTTAGGATCTGGCGCCGCGAGGCATGGGGGTTCGAGTCCCTCCACCCGCACTCAGTTTTTGAAGCCTCAGTTTTATCTGTAACCAACCTTTTAAAAGCGGTTCAAAAACTCACCTTTTGTAAAAATTACAACCATTAAAATTTTATGCCTAAAGTCATCAAAGAAGACCTGGATCAGCTGAGGTCGAAACTGATTGTAACGCTTGAAAAATCAGAATACGAACCCAAATTCAATTCCGAACTTACGCGTTTTCGCAACCGCGCCCAACTCAAGGGTTTTCGGAAAGGCAAAGTACCGTCATCGTTTGTAAAGAAAATGTACGGCGAGTCCATCATGGCCGATTTGATCAATAATCTAACCGGCGAGAGCGTGGAAAAATACCTCGAAACAGAAAAAATAGAAATTCTCGGCGGCCCGATTCCGGCTGAAGGACAAGCAGGTCTTGATCTGGATCACAACGAAATGAAGGATTATACTTTTGAATTTGAAATCGGCAGAAAACCCGATTTTGAATTGGAAGGCTTGTCCAAAAGTGATCTTATCGAATGGCACGATGTGGAGCTCAAAGAAGAATGGATAGACGAGGAAATGAAACAACTGCACAATTGGGCAGGCGAGCGCCAGCCGACCGGCGAGGCGATGAAAGAGGGCGATATGATTGAATTTTCAGGCGTGGAATTGCAGGACGGCGCGCCCAAAGAAGGCGGCTTGAATATCAAATTCAAAGTGCTTTTCAATAATCTTTCTGATGAAGCGAAAGCAATTTTGGAGGGAAAAAAATTGGGCGATGTAGTAAGGCTGGATGTTTTTAAACTCGAAAAAAATGCGAGTCCCAAAAGTGTCAGAAAGTACATTCTGGAGCTTGATGAAAACGACAAAAGAGAAGTCAGCGAAGTTTTTGAGCTAACGGTAGAAGAAGTAACCCGCATCATCCCGGTCGAATTGACGCAGGAAAAATTTGACCAATATTTCGGACCGGATAAAGTACACAGCGAAGAAGAAGCGAGAGAACATTTCAAAACTGCGCTCAAAGAATATTACAACAAGCAGGCGGACAACATCTTTTTTAAGTCCGCCCTCGATTATTTGTACGACAAAAATGACATCCAACTCCCTGATACATTTTTGAAGCGTTGGCTGAAAGTGACCGGCAACAAAATTTCCGACAAGGAAATAGAAAGAGATTACGCTTATTATGCGGAATCGCTGAAACGCAGGCTTATCACCAGGAAAATTGTAGAAAAATTTGACTTGTCTGTCAACGAGGAAGAAATTTTGAATCAACTGAAAAGCGACCTGAAAAGAACCATCGGCGGCGGTATGTATTATGACGACGCTTTTTTTGAAAACACCGCGCAAATGGTTTATAAAGAAGAAAAGTATAAAAAAATGGTGGACGAATCTGCCGACGCAGTCATCAGTGATAAAATATTTCACACAGTAAAAGACAATATCGGCGTCATCGAAAAACCGATCAAAGCGGATGATTTTTTAGAATTGGTCAGGGCGACCAATGAAAAATTTGAAGAAGAAAAAGCTGCAAACCAACGCCTTTTCGGCGCGGATGAAGAAGAATGATTTTTTTGAAATAAAACCCTCGGCAGTTTTGCGCGTTTGTGTATTTGATTTCTAAAAAAGTGCCGGCTCCTGTTGCTGACATAATTTTGAAATCATTTCAAAACAATTTTCCACAGAAATAAAAACCAAGCCATGTTTCACAAAGATGAATTTATGAAATATGCTACCAAGCATCTCGGCATGAGTAGCATGCACCTCGAAAAATATATTGACGTGACAACGCCCGGCGTACCCAATATTACAGGCTTTACACCCTACGTAATCGAGGAACGCCCCATGCACGCGCAGGCGCTCGACGTGTTTTCCAGGCTGATGATGGATCGCATCATTTTCCTTGGCGTGCCGATTGACAATTATGTAGCCAACGTCATACAGGCGCAAATGCTTTTTATGGATTCGACCGACCAAAAGCGTGATATTCAAATGTACGTCAACAGCCCTGGCGGGTCAGTGACAGCAGGTTTGGGCATCTACGATACCATGCAATACGTGACCCCGGATGTGGCGACCATTTGTACGGGCATCGCAGCATCAATGGGCGCCGTATTATTGGCAGCCGGCGTGAAAGGCAAACGCACCTGTCTGCACCACAGCCGCGTCATGATACACCAGCCGATGGGCGGTATGCAGGGTCAGGTTTCGGATATGGAAATCACGTACAAACTTGTAAAAAGTATGCAAAAACAATTGTACGATATACTTGCCGAGCATACAGGGCAACCATACGAAACCATTGAAAAAGATTGTGATCGCGATAACTGGATGACGGCGCCGGAAGCCAAAGAATACGGGCTGATAGACGAGGTACTGGATCGCAATCCGAAAGGAAAAAAGGTCTGAATTTTTTAAAAAAACATAAAAGCGGGGTTCAAAGTATTATTCATTAACTTTGAATCTCGCTTTTTAAATTTAAAACCATGCTACGCAACAAACAAAACTTCAGATGTTCTTTTTGCGGACGCGATAAAAACGAGGCGCTCATTCTGATAGCCGGCATTGACGGGCATATCTGTGAGGTGTGCGTCGAACAGGCTGTGGATATTCTCGAAGAAGAATTGTACAAAGGCAAACGCAGACCGGAGCAGGAAACCAACGAACCTGCCCCGACGCGTAAAAATCATAAAAAAAGCGGCTTTCAATTGCCGAAAGATATGACGCCCAAGGTGCTCAAAGAGCATCTTGATCAATTTGTAATCGGGCAGGAAGAGGCTAAAAAATTTCTCTCCGTAGCCGTTTATAATCATTACAAAAGACTGAGCCAGACGCGCAACGACGGCATAGAAATAGAAAAATCCAATATTCTTTTTGTCGGAAATACCGGCACAGGAAAAACGCTTTTGGCAAAAACCATCGCCAAATTGCTCAATGTGCCTTTCGCTATCGTGGACGCCACTGTTTTCACGGAAGCGGGCTACGTGGGCGAAGATGTGGAAAGCATGCTCAGCCGCCTGTTACAGGTTTGCGATTACGATACCGAAGCTGCCGAGCGCGGCATCGTGTATATTGATGAAATTGATAAAATTGCCCGCAAGGGCGACAATCCTTCCATTACCCGCGATGTGTCGGGCGAAGGCGTACAACAGGCGATGCTTAAAATGCTGGAAGGTACCGATGTAAACGTACCGCCGCAAGGCGGCCGCAAGCACCCCGAGCAAAAATTGGTAAAAGTAAATACGGAAAACATCCTCTTCATCTGCGGCGGCGCTTTTGACGGCATTGAAAAAATTATCTCACGCCGCGTCAATACGCAGGTAATTGGTTTTAAAGACAAACTGAAAGACGAGGTAGATAAAGAAAACATGCTCCAGTATATCAGCCACCAGGATTTGAAATCTTACGGATTGATACCTGAATTGGTGGGGCGCTTGCCCGTACTCGCTTACCTCGAGCCGCTCGACCGGGTTGTTTTAAAACGTATTCTCGTAGAGCCTAAAAATTCGCTTATCCGCCAATACACCAAGCTTTTTGAAATAGAAGGTATCGAACTGACCTTTACCGA
>CALMIT010000800.1 GCA_937864255.1 uncultured Saprospiraceae bacterium | reverse complement strand
TTTGTGGCGGGCATGAACATTTTGGAAACACACCTCGAAAAACATCCCGACGACGAAGCATCCCGTTTTCAACTGGCTGCGGCGCAGGTGAGCTATACGCAGGATTTCAAAAATGCCGAAGAAAATCTGGGGCTTTTACTCGAGCAAAATCCTGTGCATACCGAAGCGGCTTTTTTGATGGCTGAATTGGCTGCGTCGCGCGGCAATTTGAAATCTGCCGAATCGCATTTTTTGCGGGTTTCAAAACTACAGCCGGATTACCCGGATATTTTCTACCGCCTCGCGCTCCTGGCGCTAAAAACCGAAAACGATAAAAAAAAGGCGCTGAAATTTTTTAAAAAAGCTGCAAAAGCAAACCCGCAAAATCACGACGCACTATACCGCTATGCCTGTTTGCTGGACGAACTGAAAGGCAATTACTGGAAATCGGTTGAATATTTTGAAAAAGTGCTGGATTTAGAGCCGAATCACCCTTTTGCCAACTATGATCTCGCGGTGATTTATCATCGTCTGGGCGACCGGAAAAAAGCAAATGCTTTTTATCAAAAAGCCTACGCCATCAATCCGGAAATCAAAACAGCCGAAAACGACCTGGCTTTTTCTTATGAATCTGTCGAGGACGATTTGAATAGTCTGGTTGAACCGGAAGACACCATGCCCACTAAAGTTGAAACATCTTCTTTTCAACCGTCCCCGACTCGCAGCGAAGAGCGGGTGGTGCTGATTACCGGCGCTACTTCGGGTATCGGGCTTGCTACCGCCGGCGTTTTTGCGCAAAACGGCTACCGGCTTATTCTCTCGGGAAGGCGAAAAGATCGCCTTGATCATCAGGGTGAAATGCTCCGCGCCACTTTTCAATCAGATATTCACACGCTGAATTTTGATGTGCGCGACCTGGCTGCCGTTGAAAAAGCGCTGGACGAACTGCCGGCAGAGTGGCGCGAGATAGATATTTTGATTAATAACGCAGGACTCGCTAAAGGCTTGGCGCCGATTCATCAGGGCGATTTTGATCATTGGGAAACCATGATTGATCCCAATCTAAAGGGGCTTTTGTACATCCCCCGCCTCATCGCTCCCT
>CALMIT010000799.1 GCA_937864255.1 uncultured Saprospiraceae bacterium | reverse complement strand
CAAAGCGGATGCCGTAATAAAAACCGCGCATCGTGTTATTGTAAATCTGAAGATTGTTATTGAAAAAATGGCTGTGCGCCGAGGTAATGTCAATCGCCGGCCCGCGATTGTAAGAAAGCGGCGTGCCGTAATAATGCAGGATGTTGTTGCGGAAAACAATGTCGCGCACTTCCAGGCTGTCGCCATTTTCATTGGCATAAGTAGAAACGTCCAGGATGGTAAAGGGCGCGCTGAGCGGATTGCAAAATTGCTCGGTGCGTCCGAAAAAATTAGCTTCCACGAGGTGCCCCGCGTTATCGCGGTAACTGAAATCCTCGCTCGTCCCGAAAATCAGTTGGCAGTTTATAAAAATGTTGTTTCTGATTTCTGCGAATTGCGCGTTGTTGGACAGCGCGACCGCCGGTTGCGGTACGCATTTGCCGTTGTCGTCAGCCCAGTCGCCATCACCGTCACCGGTGAAAATATTGCCCGCGATGTACAACCTGTCCAAATCCAAATCCCAGCCTTTGATACCCAGCGTTTTTTGATTCACCACATTGTAAACGAAGTGAATATCCGGCCCGCCGATGTAGCGCATGATGTAGCCGCCGATGTTGTCGAAGGTGTTTCTTTCCACCAACAGGCGTGGCGCATTGGAAGGGCGGATGGTAATGTAAGATTCCAGCGCGTTGCAACCCACGCCGAGGTCTTTAAAAGTACAATGGTGAATCCACCAATCAGAGCAGCCCTCGCCCGTACCCCGGCAAAAAAGTTCGATAGCGTGCATATCGCCGCCGCTATTGCAGCCATTATTCGGAAAATAATTTCTGACGGTCAGGTGGCCGATTTCGATGTTGTCGGGGCGCACGGAACTGTCCGCCTTGAGCGCCACATTGCGCGTATTTTCGCCGTCCAACACAAAAGTCTCGTCGGTAAGAATGCCATTATAATTAGTATCCCAGGCGATGATTTTGTGGCGGTGCGCGGGACTTGGCCCGCTTGCCCGCACGATAACTTCTTCGTTAAAAACGCCGGTACAGGCGCAAGTGACCGGTTCGGTCGTGGTGTTCCAGGTGTCCACGCATTTTTGGATGGTACGAAACGGCGCTTGAGAGGAGCCACTGTTGTTGTCGTCGCCGGAAGCGGCAGAAACGTAGTAGGTAATTTGAGCCTGCGCCGTCATTCCAACCAAAAGAAAAATGACGGTGAAAAAGAACAGGCGCGTAAAAAATTCGGGTGTTGATCGCATGTGTTCAATTTTTAAAAATGAAAGTTTAATTTTATAAAGCCGAAACAAAATTTGCGGTAAGTTAGAAATCTTAAATATTGAAAACCAAGTAGTTACATTAATGTAACCAGTAGGAAATGTCGCATTTTTACCAAAAGTTATCCGCTCAGTTGCGCTCTTTCCGTCAGCCCCCATTGATAAGACAACAGCAAAATTTCTTTTAGCGAAATACCTTTTTCGGTGGGCGTATATTCTACACGGGGAATTTTTTCGGGATAAGAAACGCGGCAGATCAGCCCGTCTTCTTCCAACTCGGTCAATTGTTTGGACAATATCCGGCTGCTGATTTTGGGCGCGTCCTCGTGAGCGCCTTCGGAGACAATACGCTGCAATTCACCGAAGCGCAATTTCTGGTTTTCGAGCAGATGCCACATAATCATGGCTTTCCAGCGCCCTCCGACAAGATTAAAGGTGAGTTCTACAGGACAGACAATGTCTCTCCGCTGTGGTCGAGCCATCATTCAGAAGTTTGGTATTTTACAAAAAGAGTTTTTATACAAATGCGGTTTTTACCGCCAAATCAATTTGCGAATTGTCGCTTCGTTTCCGACAGTCAGACGAACAAAATAAACGCCCGATCGTGCCTGCAAACCATTGATTGTCTGCCCGTTCCATGAATTTGAATACGCGCCTCCGGCTTGCTCCGCTGAAAAAATATCAGCTACTTTTTGCCCCAGCGCATTCAGCACGTCCAAATGAACTGCCGCCTTTTTTTCCAAAAAATAATCAATTCGAACCGCTTCGGATGCCGGATTGGGCGCTACGGAAGAAATGCCAAAATTACTCCGGCGAACGGGCGAACCTACGGCCGACGGCTCTCCGGGCATCCAGGCTTTCGTAATCCAGGCGCCCCGTCCGAGCGTGCCGATGCGCAGCGTAGTATCCGCCGGATTAAATTCAATATCCAAAATAATGCTTACGGGCAGGTTGTCATTATATTCCATCCAGGTCGCCCCGTCGTCGCACGTAATAAACACGCCCAAATCTGTCGCAGCAAATAATACCCCCGGCAAAAAATGATGCACGGCGATTGCGTTGACTGGCAAATCAGGCAGATCGCCTTGTATCGGCGTCCAGCTATCTCCGAAATTGTCGGATTTATAGATATGCGCCACATTGGGCAGGTTGCTATTGCGACTCACGTAAACCAAACCGGCTTGCAGCGGGCTGCTTTTGATGTCGGTGACGCGCCAGCCGGGATTGTTGGGCAGATTTTGCCAGGTAGCGCCGCTGTTTTCGCTGCGCCAAAACGAGCGCGTACCGTCCAGGCTCCAGGCTGCCGCATACGCAAAACTTGGATTCGCCTGGTCAAACTCAAATACTTTCGGCTCGTTCATAGACGCCACCGGCGCCCAGATATTGCCGCTATTAACCGTGCGATACAAGCGCTGTTTTGTAGCGCAGAGCAGCGTGGAAGGCGACTGCGGATGCTGCCGGAGTCCCGCCCAGTAAAATCCGCCATT
>CALMIT010000798.1 GCA_937864255.1 uncultured Saprospiraceae bacterium | reverse complement strand
GGAGGACACGCCAATAATTCCGAATTTATCATTACGGAAATGATTGACTTTGACAAGGCCGTAGGCGAGGTTTTGGATTTTGCAAAAAAAGACGGCAACACGCTCGTCATCGTAACAGCAGACCACGAAACCGGCGGATATTCTATTAATTCCGGGTCTTCCTTAGACACTATCGTGGCGGGATTTACCACAAAAGGACACACGGCTGCGCTCATTCCCGTCTTTTCTTATGGGCCCGGCGCAGAGCTATTCGGCGGTATTTATGAGAATACTTCCATCTACGATAAAATGCGGGCGGCTTTTGGTTTTCAGGCGCATTACTAAAAAGGCGGGTCACATTTCCAGTCGTCTTTCCCAATAATTCTGATCTTCGATTTCTTCCAGAATCTGCAGGTAGTTAATGTATCTCAGTTCGCTGATTTCCTCTTTTTCGAGGGCTGATTTTACGGCGCAACCCGGCTCACTTCTGTGCAGGCATTTTCCGCCGAAGCGGCAATTTTCTGATAATTCAAAAAACTCTCTGAAATTATGCGCCACATCCAGCGGCTCCAAATGATTGAATGACAAAGTCTTTATGCCGGGCGTGTCTATCAGTGCGCCGCCACCTTTCAGTTCAAACATTTCTGCAAAAGTGGTAGTGTGCTGGCCCTTGCCCGAATAATCTGACAGCTCCTTTGTGCGCAGTTGGAGCGAAGGGTCAATGGCATTCATCAGCGACGATTTTCCGACACCCGACTGCCCCGCGATCAGGGTTGTTTTTCCTTTTAAAAGCACACTCAAGTCTAAAATACCTTCATTCGACTTGGCTGAGACCAATAATGTTTCATAGCCTATTTTTTCATACATCGCTTCCAGATAATCGTACACAGCCAGATCGGGCGCTTTATAAATATCTTTTTTATTAAAAATAATGTAGGTGGGAATGTTGTAAGGCTCCGTCATCAAAAGAAACCTGTCTATAAAACCTTGTTTCAGATTCGGCTCCACGATGGTGACGATCAAAAAAGCCTGATCAACATTGCTTGCAAGCAGGTGCAGGTCGTGCTTTTTCCGGGGTGATTGGCGCACGACATAATTGCGGCGGGGAAGAATTTTTTTGATCAAGCCCGTTTCTCCGTCAGCATCCGGCTCTATTTCCACTTCAGCGGCCGCCTTCTCTGGGTTTGCGTTTCTCGGCCCTCCCTTTCTAGATTTTTCAATTTGGTGGTTTATTT
>CALMIT010000797.1 GCA_937864255.1 uncultured Saprospiraceae bacterium | reverse complement strand
TCATAATGCTATCTGTAAGGGTTAATTCAAATTCCTTTTTGCCAGGTAGAAATCTACTTTTTCCACCGTTTTGTCTGCGATGCGGGCTTCCATTTCTTGCAAAGTTTTGGGCGGCGGTACGATCACTTTTTCTCCCGGCGTCCAGTTGAGCGGCAGCGCCACGCTGTTTTTATCAGCCGTTTGCAGCCCGACAAGCACGCGTTTGATTTCTTCCATATTCCGTCCCACGTTGAGGGGGTAGTACATGATCAGGCGGATGACGCCTTTCGGATCAATGAAAAATACGGCGCGCACGGCGGCAGTTTCGCTGGCGCCGGGGTGCAACATTCCGTACAATTGCGCCACTTTCATATCCAGGTCGGCAATGATCGGAAATTCGAAATACACGCCCGTTTTTTCGTGTACGTTGTTCACCCAGGCGAGGTGTGAGTGGATGCTGTCAATACTCAAACCGATGAGTTTGGTATTATAATTTTTGAAAAAATCTTTTTCACCTGCGAAGCCGCTCAATTCGGTAGTGCAAACCGGCGTAAAATCGGCAGGGTGAGAAAAAAGGATGACCCAACTGTCTTTATTATAGTCGGAAAATTTCATTTTTCCGGTCGTGGTGAGCGCCTCAAAATCGGGCGCTTTATCGCCGATGCGCGGCATGGTTTTAAATTCTGACATTACTTCCATGATTTTTATTTTTTAGGTTCAAACATCAATTATTTTGAAGCCAAAATTAGTAACATTAAAAGGCAGCGGCAGTGATACCGATCACTTATGCAGGGTGATTTTTTCGGTGCGGAGATGCTTGCCGTTGCTGATGCTTATTAAATAATTACCAGCAGAAAAAGGTTGCAGATCAAGTTGAACCTGGTAAGTTCCCGAATCGCCTTGGTCGGCATGCCAGGTTTTTACGATTTTGCCATTTTCATTTTGTAGCATCATCCAAATCTTTCCCTTTTCAGTATTTTTGTATTCGATGACAATGCCTGTATCGGCGGGATTCGGAAATACTTTGAAGGTCAAGGTGTTGGCGTCCGGCGTTGGCAAATATGCAGGCGAAGTAGCTGCTCGGCTGATATAAACGGCAAATAACTTGCCCGAAGCCCAACTCAAATTGTCGCCGTTTGAAAAGAAAACATTGGCTTGACTGCTTTCAATACCCCCAAAAGTGTATCCTCCCAATCGCTCGTTTGTCGGGTTGAAATTTTCCATTTTCAAAATGCCATTTTGTAAAAATTGCAAATCAGGATTGGGTATAAATTCAGCGCTTGCGCCCAAATATCCGGGCATTTGCACCGGCAGACTGTTTTCTTCCATTTTCCCGTCGGCGTGCCGGGTATGAGACTGATAGTTTTCACAAAAGGCACGTCGGTATCATTGATGAGGCTGCCCGTTGCATTTTTATAATACTGCCCGATCCCGCCAAAAAACAGGGTGTGCATTTGATTGTTTGAAGCATCAAAAATGGCGGCGTGAGCGGTGTGATATTGATTTAAAAGCTGACTAAAATCGTTGTTTACTTCGTAGTTACCGGGTTTGATATCCACCGAATTTAAAAAAGGCAAATCAGCATTATGTTGAAAAACGCCGGAGAAAGCGGTGAAACCAAATTCGCCATCCGGGAAAATTTGCGGCACTAAGTTGTAATCGCGCCTATGCAGATTCGTTTCATCGTGTATCGCTTCAAAATCAGAAATTTGGTATTCAAGCCCATTTGACTGGAGTCTGAATTTTCTGATTTCATTGGTATATTCTTGTGTAAATCCGGGACCGTGATTGGGTCCCATCGGATTATATCTGCCTTCAAATTTTTGACCGCCTACCATATAAAAATAATCATCTGATTTTTGCAATTGTCCTCCCGTTACAGCCATTCGTGCATCTTCGATTTGCTGAAAAGCAGGCACAAGGTTTTCGTTATTTATGACCGAATTCGCCAATAACTCCAAATCGACGACGGTGAGATAAGGATGCGTGAGAAACTGGCTTTTCGTAACACCGTAGCCATATCCACCAATCAAAATAAGCCTGTCCTCATCCTGAAAAAATTCCATGTTGCTGGATTGTAGTTGTTCAATCAATCCGGCAGGTAAGCCGCCGATAGATTTTTCCCAGACTCTTTTTTGGATAGGGTCAATGACAAAAATATTGGTGTTGTTGAATGCCGGGTCAAAAGCGGCAAAAGGCATTCGAATGTGTAAACCATCTATGCGGCCGCCCAAAATCACCCATTTACCATCTTCGGTGGTACCCAAAACAAACGACTGCACAGAAGGCAAACCGGGGAAATCAATCTGTTCGACTCGGATATTAAAGTATGGCTGAGAAAACAGATAAAATGGCAAAAGGACAAACAGGAAGATCTTTTTCATTCAGGATTTTTTTAATTAAAAGTAACTGCCTTCTTAAAAAGGCGGTATAAAGCTAATTCCTGAATGAAGTAAAATGAGTGATTGAAATCACAACAGGGTTGAAAATCACAGTAGCGTGATTTTATTTCTGCCGAGCTTGACCAGACCCTCATTTTCCATTTGTTTGAGTAGGCGCGAAATGGCTTCGCGGGAGGCGTTGAGGTCAAAAGCAATTTGTTGGTGAGTGGTTTCCAGGGTTTTTTGTCCGGTGGCCGAAGATTTTTGCCGAAGGTACTCTTCCAGGCGAATATCCAGTTTTTTAAACGCGATGCTGTCCAGTGTGCGGATAAGTTCGTTGAAACGGTCGTCGTAGGTAAGCATGATAAAATTCTTCCAGCTTTGGTAGCGTGTCATCCACTCGTCCATATAGCGAATCGGGATGCCGATGATTTCGGTTTCTTCCTCGGCGATGGTTCTGAATTCACTTTTTTTATTCATCATGCAGCAGGTAAACGACACGGCGCAGGTTTGTCCGGGCTGGAGATAGTACAAAAAAATTTCGTGTCCGTCTTCGTCTTCGCGACTCACTTTGATAGAACCTTTCGTGACCAGCGGCACCATTTTCACATAACTCCCGATGTCCATGATGGTCTCGCCCGGCTGAAAAGTCAACATCTTGCCCACCTCGGCGATTTCTTCCTGTAGTTTTTTTTCTGCGATGCGCGGGAAGTTTTTGTGTACTTTGTCAAGAATGGCGGAATCTCTCATTATTGCCGGATTTTTTTGATAAACCAAATTTTGAAGTTTCTGTTTGAAAACCATTAAAAGAAAGGATTCGCAAAATAGGCAAGTCTTTTTCAAATCAGAAAATAGCTTGGCGTTTCGGAGCATTTTTTAATGCCGGTTTATTAAAAAAAATTAAACTTTCGCATTTTTGCCCCGGAGCCGTTTTGCTTCCACTATTCATATATAAAAAATACCATAATCATGGCCGAAATAATCAGGATGCCCCGGATGAGCGACACGATGGAAGAGGGAAATATTGTCAACTGGCTGAAAAAAGAAGGCGACGCCGTAGAGCCGGGCGACACGCTCGCCGAGGTGGAGACGGATAAAGCCACGATGGAATTGGATAGTTATTTCGAGGGTTTCTTGCTGCATATCGCCGTGAAAGAAGGCTCCGTGCCCATCAATGGCGTTATCGCCGTGATAGGTGAAAAGGGGGAGGACTGGAAAGCAGCCCTGGCAAAAGCCGAAGGCGGTGCGAACGGCGCGTCAAACGGTGCATCTTCCAAAACAGAAACGCCCGCCGCTCCGGCCCCTGTCGCGGCGGATACAACGCCCGCTCAGCCCGCCGCCAA
>CALMIT010000796.1 GCA_937864255.1 uncultured Saprospiraceae bacterium | reverse complement strand
GATGGTGCCGCCCACGGCTCCCCAGAGCATGGCGCGGTTGCCTACTTTTTTGCCGAGGGCGGCTTCGCCCATGGCTGCTCCGAGTACTATCTGCGTGATGGAATCCATTTCAATACCGCGCTCGTGAACTAAAAACGAGCAGTTTTAAGATCAAATTTGTACGAAAGGCAGTTTGACTACTTTGGCGGCGAGGCGTTTTCCGCCGGCTACCACCTGTATTTCCGAACCTTCGACAGCAAGCGCCGCAGGTACGTAGCCCATGCCAATGGGCTTGTCAAGCGAAGGCGACTGCGTGCCTGAGGTCACGACGCCTACCTCGTTTCCATTCATATCTTCTATCGGGTAGCCGTGGCGGGGTACGCGGCGATCCATCACTTCAAAACCCACGAGTTTTCGCGAAAGCCCCTGTTCTTTTAAAGCGACCATGCGATCGCGATCTATAAAATCGCCTTTTTTCAATTTGGTAATCCAGCCCAGCCCGGCTTCGAGCGGAGAGGTAGTATCGTCTATATCATTGCCGTAAAGGCAATATCCCATTTCCAAACGCAAGGTATCGCGTGCACCCAAACCGCAGGGAATAATACCGTATGCTTTCCCCGCATCCATGACCGCGTCCCAAAGTTGTAAAAGGTGTTCATTGTCAACATATAATTCAAAACCGCCCGAACCCGTGTAGCCGGTGGCAGAAATGACGACATTGTCAATTCCGGCGAATTTTCCTTTTTTGAAATTGTAATAAGGAATGCTTTCCAAATCCACGTCGGTGAGCGGCTGCATGCCTTTTTTTGCCATCGGACCCTGCACCGCCAAAAGCCCCGAACGATCGGAAATATTACTGAGTTTTGCCTCGAAAGTATTGTGCTTGCTTATCCAGTTCCAGTCTTTTTCGATGTTGGAAGCATTGACTACCAGCATATAAGCGCGCTCGCCTTCGGCGCAATTATCTTCGGGCAGGCGATACACCAGCAAGTCATCCACGATGCCGCCGTTGCCGTTGGGAAGGCAGGAGTATTGAGCGTCTCCGATTTCAAGTTTGGACACATCGTTGGTGGTTACTTTTTGAATCAAATCCAGCGCCTGCCGCCCTTTTACAATAAATTCGCCCATGTGCGATACGTCAAAAACGCCGACGCCATTGCGCACTGCCTGGTGTTCTTCGCGGATGCCGCTGTAAGAGATAGGCATATTGTAGCCTGCAAACTCCGCCATTTTTGCTCCGAGCGAAATGTGTTTTTCCGTAAGGGGTGTATTTTTCATAAAAATTTATAAGTTTTTGATATTTCAAAGTTTACTGTCGAAAGTGTCCGGACGCTTATTTCTCAGCATTATCTATTTCTACTTTTTCTATCACGTCGCCGGCTTGTATGCTGTGTACCACGTCCATTCCTTTTTCCACTTTTGCAAAAATGGTGTAATTCCGTCAAGATGCGGCGTCGGCGAATGCGTGATAAAAAACTGCGTACCCTCCGTATGATTGCCCGAAGAAGCCATGCCTACATCGCCCTCATTGTCGTAATGCAGCGGCGTAAGTCGGGAGCGGGGGGTGTAGCCCACCCCGCCGTATCCATCGCCTCTCGGACAGCCGCCCTGTATGACAAAATTGGGTACGACGCGGTGAAAATTCTTCCCGTCAAAAAAGCCGTCCTTGCTGAGTTTGATAAAATTGGCTACCGAGCCGGGCGCTTCCATCGGAAACAATTGCAAAACGATGGTTCCTTTTTTTGTTTCTATCCGCGCGCGGGTGGTCTCCGTCATTTCGTTGATGAGCTTCCAGTCAATCGGGTGGTTGAAATCCGGCTTTTTCGGCGCAGATTCGGGTCTGCCGTTTAAAATGTCAATCGTTTTTTTGAGTTCGTTATACGTTTCGATTTGACCGGGTAGTTTAAGCCCGGCGAGCGCCCTGTCCAGAAAAGTCAGGCTGTCCATCACCGATTTAAAATCCATTTTTTTATTGCGGAGCAAAATAGCCGCCTCCGCTATCAGCCCCGGATCGCCCGTATTTACAGCATCCTGAAGAAAATAAGCAATTTCGCGGCGAACCTGCCGCGCGCCCAATCCGAAGAAACTGTCAAAGCCTTCCGAATCGCACATTTTTGCCACAGCTTGTACGCCGGCTATCCTGACGGCGGGCGCATCTGCCACCATCGCCTTTTCGATAACATACCTGAAATTCCAGCCATACTCGCTCAGCGCCTGGAGCGCGGCGGCTTTCTCATAAGCGTTGCGCGAAGCCTCGAAACGGCGGCGGATTTCATAGTTTAAAAAACCTTTGGCGTCTTCAAAATATGCCGGCAAATAGCGGTGCGCCGCTGCAAATAGCGGCATTTGCACCTGCCAGGGCAATGTATCGCGCGCTACCTGAAAGTAAAGACGCGCCTCCGCTTCCGTTCCTTTTTCTATAAAAAAGGCGGCGGCAGTAGAAGCCACGTGAATATTTTTATCGCGCACAGCAGTCCATACCACATCTTTCACGGTGGCGTAATCAAAATTGGCGAGTGCACGCAACATATTGCATTTTACACGATAATCCTGCTCGGAAGCCAGTAACCCGACCAATGCGTCGCGCGCTGCATCAGATTTGGTTTTGCCCAAAGCAACGGCGAGCGCCATCCTGATGCGCGGGTCGGTTTCTTTGGTAAAAGCGCTCACAAGACTTTGTGCATATTCTGACAGGTCTATGTTTTTTGTGCGCGACAAATAATTGGCAGCTATCATCCTGGCAGAAGCAGGAAATCTGAGATCGCTTGCCATTTCCACCATTTTTTTCGTGCCGTCGATATGAACGATATTGCGCAAAGCATAGCGGTAAATGCCCCAGGCTTGTCCTTCGAGCAGGGCGGTATCTCTGACCCGGTAAGTGGAAATGGTGGCGAGCGCCTGCAAGTTTTTTTCAGTGCCGCACTTGCCCACAGCTTCCAGAACGGCGGCGTTGGAATGTTTGAAATATCCGGCGGTATCGCCCTGCTCAAAGGCTTGGAGCAGCAGAATTTCGCCCCTCGCGCTGCCAATTTGCCCGATGGCGAAGGCAGCGCCGGTGCGCACTTTTTCAATCGGGTCTTTGAGCAATTTTGACAGACTGTCGAGTGCGATACTGTCGCGAATGGAGCCAAAAGCAATGGCCGCCGCATAGCGGTACGCAGGATTTTTATCTTTAAAAAAGAGGAAGAGGCTGTCGAGCCGCTGCCCGTCCTGCAGGGTTTTTATTTTTTGTAAAACGGGATCTTTGAAATCGAGGTTGACATCCTTTATCACTTCTTCCTGGTAAGGCACGCAGCCTGCCAAAAAGAACATAAGCCACAAAAATGAAAGACTTTTTCTCATAGAACTCACTTGGCGTAGTTTTTTGCCGTAAAAATAGTCGCTTTGTCGGGCTTTCCGAAAAAAGTACGAGGCAGAAAAAAAATTTGTAAAAGACACAGCCTAGCAGGCACCCGGCGGGTGAAAAGTATTTTTATTTTTGATTCAATATTTGAAATCATTAAAACTAAATAGAATGAAAACACCCGTACTTATACCCTTTTTTCTGCTTTGCTCTGTCCTCTCTTTTGCTCAATCCCATTTCGAACCCGGCTATTTTATTCAAGTCTCCGGCGAAAAAATCAACTGCCTTATTTTGAATAAAGACTGGAAAAACAACCCGGAAAATTTTGAATACAGGCTGACAAAAAATGGTGAAACTTTGAACGCCGGACTGAACGATATACAGGAAATCGCGATTGCCAAAATTCTGAAATACGTCCGCGCGGAGGTCGAAATAGACCAATCGCTCACCAACATCGGCAATCTTTCCGCCACCAGAAACCCGGAATGGAAAAAAGACACGCTTTTTTTGAAAACGCTGGTGGAAGGACAAGCCACGCTTTATTATTACATGAAAGATAACCTCACCGCATTTTTTTACGAAACTGCCGACCAGCCGCTCAAACAACTCATACCTGACTGACCTCGACCGGATTGCAGAAAATAACGGCTACAAATACCAACTGATAAGCGACGTAAAATGTGCCGGTCAAAACGTCAACCCAGAAAAAATGAAATTCACCCGCGCATATCTGGCGGATTATTTTGCGGATTACAATCAGTGCGCGGCGGCGGAATTTACAAACTTCGACGCCAAAAAAACGCGGACTCAATTCCGGCTGAAAATCACCTCCGGCATCAGTCTGATGCGCATGGAAGCGGGAAACACTTTGGAGCCGCAGTACAATATGGATTTTGGCACAAAAATCAGTTTCAGACCCGGCGTGGAAGCCGAATTGGTCTTACCGTTCAACAGAAATAAATGGAGTCTTTTTATCGAGCCGCATTTTAATTACTACTCGGACAAAGGAGTCAACAGCGTTGGGCGGGGCAGGGTCAATTACAAGTCTGTTGAATTTCCGCTCGGCTTGCGGTACTACACTTTTCTCAATGACCGCTCCGCGTTGTTTTTCAATGTTTTATACGACACGTCGTTGGGGCCTATTTTTGACACCTCAGTATCATTGGAAGCCCGTGCCTATTTCGAGCCGCCGAGCAATCAGCATAATGTCGCACTCGGCGCAGGTCTGAAATCTGGTAAATTTAGCGCCGAACTGAGGCATCATCTTGTGCGCGATGTATTGCATCAACACCTTTACTGGCACGCCGACCAATTGCGGTACTCGCTGATTTTGGCTTACCGGCTTATATAAATTTTTCAAGTTTTTAAAAAACAAAATCCCTTGCAAATCAACAACTTGCAAGGGATTTTTTAAAATTCTGTGGTCCCTGTAGGACTTGAACCTACGACCCTCTGATTATGAGTCAGACGCTCTAACCGACTGAGCTAAGGGACCAATTTTGAAAAATCTCAAATAGGCTTTTCAAAAGCGCGGGCAAAGTTACATTTTTGAACTTCGCTTTGCAAAATCGAATAGAAAATTTTTCCAATGAACGAAATCCAAAATATCCTCTTCGACCTGGGCAATGTGCTGATTGACCTGGACATACCACGCACGGAGTCTATGTTTAAAACACTTTTGAAAGATGAATACGACGAGGTGCAGGCTGTGCTTTTGCGAAGAAATATTTTTGAACAATTTGAAACGGGACAGATATCGGAAGAAACTTTTATCTGGGCTTTTCAGCAGGCTGCGCGCCAAAATCTCGATCCGCGCGATATCATCCGGGCGTGGAACGGCATGCTGCTCGGTTTTCCTGCCCATCGTTTTGATTTTTTGGAAAAACTGAAAAAAAAATACCGCCTGTTTGTTTTTAGCAACACCAACGAGACGCACCTGCGCTGGGTCTATCGCCACTTAAAAACACAACATGGAATGACGGATTTCGACGTCCGTTTTTTTGAAAAAACTTTTTACTCTCACCTCATCGGACACAGAAAACCGGAAGTAGCAGCCTTCCGCCACGTGCTGAATGACGCCGGCATTGCTGCCGAAAAAACGCTCTTCATTGACGACAATGCCGAAAATATTGCGGGCGCAACCGCCGCAGGGCTGCGCACCATTCATCATAAAATCGGCGACGAAGTAACCCGCGTCATGCAGCAATTTTTGGATTAATCAATGATGGATCAAAGGCACGGTGTTAACGCGACCATCCATTAAAACGGTGAGGAAATATAAACCCGGAGCGAGGTTTTCAGGCAGTGATTGCGTCTGAAAAGAAAGTCCTTCTTGCAAAATCAATTGCTGTTTTTGTATCGTTTTGCCCGTAAAATCTGATAAAATCAAATTTGCCTGCCCGGCTTCGTCCGATTTTATGGCTAATTGAAAATCCTGCACTACAGGGTTTGGAAAAATGGCTATGTCAAGGTGGTTTTTGACGGCAGCCACGACGCCCAATTGATCGTGTGGAACTGCGAAGAATACATTTTTTTGCAACATCACAATATCGCTGTTGCGCTTAATCAGGTCAGACAGACGTGTATTGCGAATAGTCACAATTTCTTCGGCAGAAAAACGCGGATCGTTTTCAAAATAAAACCTGTCGCCGTCGCGCAATGCCAGAAACTGGCTTTCCAAAATACGCGTCAACGTGGCGCCGAAAAGCGCGTCGCCGGTTCTTTTTTCAGCCATCATGCCTACCCAGGCATCCAGCTTATCCACGCTGCCGTACAATCCGGCAAGGATTTTTTCTACAACCGGATCATCGGTCAATTCTTTAAAAGAATTAATCGCCGGCAAGCCGAAACTTTCACGCACTGTATTAAACTCAGGTAGCCCGCGCTCTCTTCCTTTTTGAATACAAATGGCCGCGGCATCATAGACGTACTGCTGGTAATCGCCATAAAGCAGATTGCGCAATTCATCTACTATTCTGGTGTCAAATTTTTCCTGGGTTTGGGCAGCCATGCCTTTCAGCAAATGTGAAAAATCGCCTTTTATCAAAAAATAGACAGGATTGTACACAGCCTCCCTAAAAGGGAACATCCCTCCGGGCAGTTCATTGCCATAATTATCCATGCGCATGAACTGCCCGTTTGTCATCGAAACTTGGAATGCAAGCGCCGCCGAAGCAAACACATTGCCGACATTGGGATTGATGTCCGGCTTATAACCCCGGTATGCAGGCAACTGCACGCCGAGCGCCGGTAGCCATTCATAGAAGGCTATTTGCTGAATTAATGCGCCAACATACCTGCGGGCATGCTGGTAAGTTTGTTCATCGTTCCAGGATGGATGTTGGGTTGCTAAAATATCGCAAAAATGGTTGTGTTCTCTCACAAAAAGAGTGTGCAGCGCCGTGAGCCAGACGTGTTCGTTGGCGCGCAGACTGCCCGCTGCAAATAGCCGCGTCGTAAGCGGATTATCTGTCAGCATGGGGGGCGCATCAAAATCAAGCGTATCGTCAAATTCGCCCGAAAGCGTATTGAAAGGTAAAAAATCGCCGGCGGAGGTTTTCAATTTTCCTCCCTGGAAGGTGCGTAGCCAGTCTGCATGTTCCTGGCTGCTTCCGTACACCGCACTTCCGTCAATCCAGGAAGTAGCCGCGTTCACCGGCGTACGCGGATTTTTGGGATCGGTGCCCGTTCGGGCATCATAAACAGAACGAAAAAAAGGAATAGTTGCTTTTTGTCCGGCCGCCGGTGCGAACATCCGATCGCCGGCCGGGATGGTAATATCCATAGGTTCGTCGCGCATTTCGGGCACGAAAGAAACTTCATGCTCCAAAAACTGACCGAAAAGCCAGACATAAGGGCTTCGCCCCTGCTCATCGGGCAGTTTGTCCTCGCCGTGTTCGAAAACCATGTTGCTGATATAGCGCGGATTGGGTTGGTCAAATCCGGCAGGTTCGGATACGCCGTCGGCATAACCGGCGGGCGTTTCCCACTTCAGCGCAACACCGGAAGCACCCCAGAAAGGATGATCGAAGTTATTCCCGAAGCCGTTGATACTTCTGTGTTGTTGAGCGAAAAGAAAATTAAAACTGAGTAGAAAAATGGTTATGTTGATTGAAATAAATTTCATGGATTCAATTTTTAAAACAGAAAAATTGGAATCACTGTCTGAAATTATATTTTAATCTGTACTACAAGGGGAGAAAGTAAAGAGTATCATGGTGAAGCAGGCTTATGAAAACAACATTTATACCAATGAGCGCCAATTCCCGTTCCACCGGCTTAAAATACCTATTCTTTTTATTAGCAAAAAATTCATTTGTAATATCCTAAAGACAGGCGCAACACTTTAAAACAACAATACTCTGTCTTGAAAAGACAGGCATTTGAGTTGAAATAATCTTTTTTTCAGTCCGCATATTTTTCCTGCCTGTAAAACAAAAACTGCCAATTTATTTAACTTGCCGACCCTTAAATTTTTAAAAAATGGAAGACAAACGCCTATTCTTATTGGACGGACACGCATTGGTTTACCGCGCGCATTACGCCTTCATCGCACGCCCGCTCATCAACTCAAAAGGCTGGAATACCAGCGCGATTACCGGTTTTGTGCGCACCATCGTGGATTTGATCAATAACCAAAAACCTACCCACCTCGCCGTTTCTTTCGACCTGCCGGGCGGTACTTTTCGCGACGAATGGTACCCGGCTTACAAAGCCAATCGCGACGCGCAACCCGAAGACATCACCTTCGCGCTGCCCTGGATTATGAAAATTTTGAAAGCCTGGAAAATTCCGATACTGACTTTGGAGCGCTTCGAAGCCGACGACGTGATAGGCACCATCGCCAAAAAGGCTGAAAAAAAAGGTTTTAAAGTATATATGGTGACGCCCGATAAAGACTACGGACAACTCGTCAGCCCGAATATTTTTATGTACAAACCCGGCAAGGGCGGCAATGAAGTGGAAATCTGGGGCGAAAAAGAAGTTTGCGAAAACTGGGACATTGACAACGTGGACCAGGTGGTGGACATTTTGGGGCTGCAAGGCGACGCGGTGG
>CALMIT010000795.1 GCA_937864255.1 uncultured Saprospiraceae bacterium | reverse complement strand
CGGTACATGCCGCAGCCAAAAGCAGCGACAGCACAGATGATTTGAGACCGCGCACAGGGACGAAACGACCCGATACAGCCGGCATCAACCATTCAAAAAATGTAAATTCTTTTTGTGTGTTGGGAAGTCCACGAAGCAAAGCGTTTCCTGTATAGGAGCCTTCCAAATGGAAAAGGAGGAGCTTCGTTTGAAATAGGAATTAAGCGCGGAAAGGCTGTTTTCTCATGTTTGGCAAACTCAGTTTCCGGGACTTCTCATAGTATGTTAGTGCTCTGAATAATTTGCAAAATCTGTAATGTCAGGATTGGATTTTCTCATAAATATCGTACACTCGTTTTTCTTGGGTTTTTAAATCTTTTTTCGAAACTGCAAATGTTATCGTATAATACAGTATATAAAAATATTGTGCCAAACTACTTATATCTTAAACTTTTTTTCATAGAAAATTTTTAGGCATATCTGAATAGTTGTCATGTGTGGCAAATCTGCCTTTTCATCGCAATTGGATATGAATGTGATCGTCGTGTCTTGCTGCGCGACAACCTTGAAATCTAATCTTGGTATATTTCTCCAAACCTAATCGCGTTTTCAGATGCGGCTCCAACAAAATGCTTTTTACAGACGAATCTTCGGCAAATAATTTAATCATTTCCCTGCTGATAGTTTCGTCAAACACATATTTCGACTTATCGAAATGCCCCAGATAATCTCGTTCATGGTTACGATACCAATTTCCTTGTTTCCTGCACTTTTCATCATAATTGACTTCGCCTGATTTAGGCTCCGCCGCTGCGCCATACCCGAGAATTGAAGGAGTTCCGAAAATGATCGCTCCGCTTTCTACATTTTTCCAATATAAAGCGATGTCAAGCTTTTTGCCGTCGCGGTGTGTAAAATGTGGCTCCAAAGGATAACCGTCAATAAACGGAAAATTGGCATCCAGATAACACAAAACCGAACCCGGATACTTCTTACTTAGTTTTTCTGCTATGTCTTCGACACTTCTTTTTAAGGCTGGGCGCACATAATGGTGATTTAACAGCGCATAATAAAACACGTTGTGAGGGCGCAATTTGGGGTTGCTCCAAACAGGTAAAGGAACTCGTCCACACTGCCATTTTGCAAGCGGAGGTACTATCCAAAGCGTAAAAAACAGGTAGAAGGAACAAAAGGAAAGCAGGCGGGCAATAGTTATTTTCCATGTTTTATTAAAGACTCTGGCAAGTCTCTTATGTAGCGGAATATGTATCAACCAAAGTACGCCTCCTATTTGAGTAAAAAGAGTAAGTAATCCAATAATAAGAAGGTGTTTTAAAATTATTCCGGCTCTTTTCATCGCCTGTTTTTAATTTAAAATTGTCATTACGCAATTTTAAATGTAGCATAAAGAAGCAAAAAGAAATATTTGCAGCAGCCACAAAAAAAGAGCCCCTCAAATATTTCCGAAGAAATACTGAGAGGCCATCCCAAAAACCAATTGTTAAAGGACATCTGTATTCGTGAATTCGCGCGCTTCTGTTGTCGCTTTTTGTATGATTCTACAAA
>CALMIT010000794.1 GCA_937864255.1 uncultured Saprospiraceae bacterium | reverse complement strand
CGGTCAAAAAACCGGCGGGTGCGCTCGTCTGGGACGACGAACTTTTCCAGCGCCTGCGCACGCTGCGGCAGGAAATTGCCCGCAAAAATGCGGTGCCGCCGTACATCATTTTTCACGACCGTACTTTGCAGGAATTGGCTGCCGTGCGCCCGACACGCAAGGAACATTTTTACGCCGTCAGCGGGGTGGGCGAAACCAAAAAAGACCAATACGGCCAGGCTTCCCTCGACGCGATAAAGGCTTACGGCAAAGAAAAAGGCATCAAAGAATCCGAGCTTTTTCGCCCGCCGCAGGTCGTGGTGACGACTGCAAAAAAAGAACGCACGGACACCCGCGAAGAAACTTTCAAATTGTACCAGAAAGGCTACACGCTGGAAGAAATTTGTACGGAGCGCAGAATGAGCGCCGGTACGGTGGCGGAGCATTTGATTTTTCTTTTCAAACAGGGACGGGAAGTGAATTTGAAATCCATGATTGATACTGCGCTGCTGGTGCAGATTTCGGAAGTGGCTGCCCTGATGGAAAAGCCGCTCAGACTGCGTCCCATTTTTGAAAAATTTGAGGGAGAGGTTTCTTACGAAATGATTAAAATTGCCCTCGCGGTGCTGGAAGCGGAAGGCGGGTTTTAAGCTTTGGCTGTTGGTCTTTGGATAATTTAAAATCGTTTTTCAAATGTTTTTTCCATCCAAAATATTGCTGTTTGGAGAGTACGCCATCATCAAAGGCGGCGAAGCGCTGGCGCTTCCCTTGCCACTTTTCGGCGGAAAATGGGCTTTTGAAAGCGACCGGAAAAAACAGCAGGATTTGTCCAAATTACTCGCCTATCTCCATCAATTCGGGCAAAGCGGAACACTGTTAGCGCCGCTTGATTTGGCGCAGTTTGAAAGCGAACTTTCGGAAGGTTTGTATTTTGAATCCGACATTCCGGCGGGCTACGGCGCGGGCAGTTCGGGCGCTTTGGTAGCGGCTATTTTGGCCCGATTCGGCGATAAAAACAAGCTCGAAAAAACCAGCCTGGAAGCCTTAAAAAAAATGCTGGGACAAATCGAAAGCTATTTTCACGGCGCTTCGAGCGGGATTGATCCACTGGTTTGTTACCTCCAAAAATCACTTTTCATCGGCGAAGGCGGCAATTTGAAAACGGTAAATCCGCCCGAAACCGGGCAGTTTTTTTTGCTCGACACGGGACAGTCGCGCCAGACAGTGCCGCTCGTACAGTGGTTTTTGGAAAAGTGTAAAAATCCGGATTTTGAAAAAATGCTGGCGGCGGATTTGATGCACCGCAACGCGGAAGCCATCGCCGCATTTTTGAGCGGGCAACGGGATATTTTGTGGCAGGCTTTTCACGAGATCAGCCTTTTTCAATTCCGGCATTTTGAAAAAATGATCCTCCCGGCGCAGCGCGATCTTTGGCTTGAAGGTTTGCAGGGCGGCGATTTTAAACTGAAACTGTGCGGCGCAGGCGGCGGCGGATTTGTGCTCGGTATCGCCAAAAAAAGCGACCTGCCGGTGCTTGCCGGTCAAAAAATTTATCCTTTGAGTTTTTAAAAAAGCGCTTTACAAGCCGCCGGTTTTAAAAATAAAAATCTTGTCCTCGAAAGCGCCCACCTGATTTTTCAAAAAAGGTTTTAAAATTACATTTTCCAGATTTTCCTTTCCGAAAATGGCAATGTGATTGCCGCCGTAGCCGATGAGGCGTTGTATCAGTTCGGTGGAAAATTGCCCCGGCGTCAGATTCCAGCCTCTCAGATTCAGCATGTAAAGCGTGATATTCGGTGAATAATCGGGATAAGTCATGACGCGGGTATTGTGGTAATTAATACCCAATTCACCGAGATATTTTCTGAGTTCCGGTGCTTTGCCGAAATCTGTGGGAAATGTTGCGTGTTCAAAACTACCTTCAAAGCCGTATGATCGAAGCATGTGTTTGCGGGTTGCCACGGCATTCATATTCATAAAAATAAAAAAGAGCGGAACCAGCGCCCAGCTTACCCATTTTATACGGATTGGTTTTTGGAAAATATAAATCACCGCCGCAAATCCGAGAAAATAGAACGGCATCATGTCTATCAGGTAATAATCATGTACTTCAAGCTGCTTGAAAAACAGGAAAAAAACAGCCGCAGTAGCGAGCAGCAAAAACACCCAAAACCAGCGAAAAGCAATGGAAAATTTTTTAAAAAAAAGCATGGACAAACCGAGACAGGACAAGAATATCCAGAAAGTTTCGCGCAGCGAAAGGCGCGGCATAAAATTCTCCCAGAGCGTATTCCATATTTTTTCTGTTTCGCCGGGCGGTACATTAAGGATCGAGTTGGGTCTGTTTATAAAAATACCCGGTTGATGA
>CALMIT010000793.1 GCA_937864255.1 uncultured Saprospiraceae bacterium | reverse complement strand
ATCGCTGCTCCGGTACCTGCCGCCCGAAAGCTGTTTTGCGTACGAAAATCCGATATTACCTCTCGTGGTTGTAAAATTGCTGGTACCTACCTGATCGCGCAATGCATTGAAAGCCAGCGTAAAATAATCATTTTTCAAAGCGCGGTTGCGCCATTCAAAACTGGCGCCCATCGTGCGAAACGGCGTGCTGGGCATAATACTCTGCCACTGTTCCCTGTAATTCAAATTTACCCTGACACTTCCCTGAAAAAGCCCGGTCATGGCCGGATTGAGGTGATTGGGCGCTGCATAAAACTGCCCGAAAATCGGGTCTTGTGCGCTCAACGGATTAGAATTTCCCACCAAAAACATGAAGGCGAATAGAAATACTCTCATTCAAAAGAAATTTTCTTCTTTAAGAAATAATTTGAATCGAATCAATTTCGGAGGGAAAAACCGGAGAGAAAGTGCCTCAAAGTTGAGAAAAATTTCCACAGGTTTCAAGACCTGCTCGTCTGTTCCTGCAAAATTTCTAAAAAAACTCTTCGATTAATCCCAATGTATTTTAACGAAGGAGCGTCGTCTGACCGCGCAGATTTTCTTTTGCTCCGTCTATAAATTCAACTTCCAAATACCACATATACACGCCAGAATTTTGTGCTTCATTTCTGAAATTTCCATCCCAGCCCGTTAAAGGATCATTGATGGAAAAGTCTCTCGCCTCAAAAAGCAACTCGCCCCACCTGTTATAAATTTGGAAAAGCTGGATGGTCGTGCCTTCCTCCCCATGTACCGTAAGCAGGTCGTTTGCACCGTCGCCATTCGGCGTAAATCCGGTGGGAACAAGTACGGTGCGATTTTTCAAAACCCTGATTTCAACTCTGTCTTCATCCTCGCAGCCATTTTCATCTTGGCCGTAAAGGTTTATGAACATTGCGTTATCAGGCGTAACGCTTGTATTCTCACATATTTCACAACTGAGCGCACCGGCTAATTGGGTGGACCAGAGATACTGCACCAAACCCAAACCGTTTTGGCTGCTCGCATTCAATTGCACAGCTTCTCCCAATTCTATTTCAATAAAATCCGGACCGGCATCCACTTCAAACGGTGCGGGTTCGTTTATTTCTGCTTTTTCAACTACGATACAGCCCTTCGCGTCTTTGATCAATACATCATATTCTCCGGCTTTCAGACCAATCAAAGTTTTATTGCCACTAAAAATATTTCCGTCAGTGCTAAACTGGTAAGGTGGAAATCCGCCGCTCGCATCGATCGTGAGCCTGCCGTCTCTGTTGCCGGCACAGCTTACATTTTCAGCAGTAATATCGGCTTCGATGGGTGTTGGTTGGGTGACATTAACAGTCTCCGCCGTTTCGCAACCATTCCCGTCGGTCACGGTAATGGTATAGTTGCCGGCGATCAGTGAAGTAATTTCCCGGATGCTTTGATTATTCGACCAGGCATATTCATAAAGCCCGTTGGGAAGTGGCGTACCGCCGCTTGCGGTAGCTCTCACGCTGCCTTTGTTGTCGCCGAAACAGTCATTATTTTTTATGACAAAATCAATTTCAATTTCTGAAGGTTGAGTCACATTCACGCTTGCTACTGATTCGCAGCCGGTATCATCCGTGACGGTTATGGAATAATTTCCGGCAGACAAATTGGTGGCCGTCGGCGTATCCTGATTTCCGGCGCTGGCTCCCCATTGATACGCGACAATCGGATTATCAGAAATAATATTCGCCACGGTGGCCGCGCCGTCGCTTCCATTGAAACATTGTGTCGGAATGCTGTCCAGATCAATTAAAACGGCACGCGGCTGCGGCAACAAAATTGAACGCGTATTGGAACATCCCTGAAAATCACTCACGGTGACCGTATAAACTTTGTCGCCCTCCAGGTTTTGGATGAAGCCCGAAGTCTCGCCCGTACTCCAACGGAATTGGTATCCCGCACCCGCGCCACCATCCACGATAGTTATACCCAACGCGCCGTCGCTATCGCCGTGGCAGGTAGGCGGACTTGCAACGATATTGATAAAAATAGAATCCAATTCGGAAATAACGACCGTGTCGCTGGCCTGGCAGCCGTTTTCATCAGTGACGGTCACGGTGTATTGTCCCGGTTGCAGATTACTCACGGTGGGTGTCTGCTGATTATTTTGCCAGTAATAAATATAATTTGTTCCCGTACCTCCGGCAGCCAGCACATTGGCCTCGCTTTTCCCGGAGCCAAAGCAACCGCGTAAAGTCTGACTGGCGCTCGCGGTGACTACGGTGGCTGGCTCATTAAGGGTTGAAAATGCCGTACCGGTACAACCATTCACATCGGTCACAGTCACTGTGTAAGTACCAATAGGCAAATTGCGCGCCGTAACGGTAGTTTGATTATTATAATCATTCCACAAATAACCATAAGGTATCGTACCGCCGCTCACATTGGCTTCGATAGAGCCGGTAGAATCGCCCCGGCATTCAACGTCCCTGTTATTCAAAATAATGGAAATTTCCTGGGGTTCATTGATGACCACGCTGCCGTCAGCCGGACAACCTTTGGCGTCTTCAATGGTAACGAAATAAATACCGGCCGACAACTGATTAGCCGTTGCCGTAGTTTGCCCCAGCGGATCGTCCCATTGAAAAGTATATGGATCAGCGCCACCTGTCGGAGTCACGCGGGCGATGCCGTTATTCCCGCCAAAACATTTCACATGTTCCAAAACCGTAAAATCCAGAACTATCGGCGGCGGCTGATTAATTACAAAAGTCACCGTATCAAAACAATTTTGCCCGTCTTTAATAACCGCCGTATTCTTGCCCACACTTAAATTGGTAAAAAGACTATCAAATTGAAAAGTACCGCCATCCAAAGCATATTGATAAGGCGGCAAACCATTACGTGGTCTTAAAGTAACGCGACCGCCCGACAAACCAAAACAGGGCGAATCTTCGGCATCGGCAGTAGTTTCCATATCGCAGGCTACATACCGGCAGGCAATGGTATCCACTTCCGAAAAACAATTGACATTCGGATAAAAACTCCTGATTGCCAGCGTCGCATATTGCCCCGGCACCATATTGCCGGTGGAAAACATACTACCGCTGTGCGGAAACCAACTCCCGC
>CALMIT010000792.1 GCA_937864255.1 uncultured Saprospiraceae bacterium | reverse complement strand
CTCGCCTGAGCAGCGGGCAGGAGCGCCTGGATAAAAACAGATTTTTTTTGCGCGGCGCTTAATTTTTTATTTCCGGTGATCAATTTTGCATCCCGCTCCAATTCGGCGAGAAAATCGGTTTCCGGCAATAAAAGTTCAAAATTTCTGCCTATTTCACCACCGTCATCCGGATCAGCAACGACCTCGCCGCCGTCGTCCGGGTCGGCGTTTACATTAGCAGGTTGAGTTGTTTGTTGCCGGTTTAATTTGACATTTTGACTAAATGCGCGGGGTTGGCAAAGAATCAGTGCCAAACCAAGAATGGAAAATTTCAATAACAAAATTGCTTTCATGATTATGAATTTTTAATTATAAATAGGTTTTTAAAAAAAGAATATCCTGCCTGTGCGGGCAGCAATCCGACAGGTGTCTAAATGAAAAAGATGAATAGAAAACTTAGTTTTTGACGCACTTTCTTGACATCGCTGCTTTCGGATGTTCGGTCGCCGCTGTCAGCAGATACGAGTCGGTGGACATTTTTTTCGAAGCGATCGGAGTATTTTCGTCTTGTTCAAGAATGATGAGACGGGCATTTTCTAAAACAGTAATGGTGGCGCGCGGATATACAAATAGGCTCAAAATTTCTACTTCTCCGTTTTTCAAAACCGGGTAAACAAATGTACTGGTCGAAACGTCCGGAATAATTACATTACTGAATTCATCCGGTTCGCGCCCTTCTTTCCAATTGGTCGAGCAAGTCCAATCCGATGGTCTTCCGGGCGTGCCGCCTTTCCAGGTAGCTGTTCTTTGTGCTTGTGCCGAAGGCTGAGAGCCGAGCATCAGCGAAGCCAGCACACAGTAAAAAATGATTGCTTTTTTCATGACAGGGTTGATTTTATGGGTGAAAAATTCTGGACTCCTATAGAGAACTTGTACAAGGTACTTTATAGCAGTTACTACCCAAACAAACCGTTTTTGTACACTGTTCAGTTACTGTCTGGAAAGGACTGCCGGATGCTTTAAGATCGTCAGCTCTTTTGACCCCTTTTTTTACATTGCCCTCCTCGCGGCTGATCGCGATCGACTGACCGCTTCTGTCAAATGCTTCGTACGAGACTATTTTTCCTGACTGCTTGACGGCGTATAGAAATACATTTTTTTCACTGTGAATCAGGTAGGTAGCATCTTTAGCGGGAAGCATATTTACCATTCGTGTGAGGTCTTTTTGAGCCTGTGTGGCAACTGTACAAAGTGCCACAAATAAAACGGTGAATGCGATGGAAATTTTCATGATTAATTGATTTTGAATGATTTATAAAAGCTGTTTTACTGTTTCTGCATTTTTATTTGCGGATTTCATTTTATCCTTCTGAATACCGAATGTAATATCATTGATAGTCGTTAAAAGCTTTGGTTTTGGGTCCTGGGCAGGTTTGGTTTCCTTAAATACGGGTGTCGTACTACTCCCTGATGGATCGGATGTGGATGATACTTTATGGCATTCCAGTACGATGTTGTTTCCTTCTTTGTAAATAAAAGTGACGCTTTTCTGATCTCCTTCTCTGTAACTTAATCCGCCAACAGTTCCTTCTACCGGCACATGTTGGAATCCGGAGATCTTTTCTGCCGAACCATCACGGGCGATTTTTTTCAAATCGGCGATGCTGATACCGAAATCGTTACAATTACCACCATTGTCGCATACATATTCCCTGCAGTTTTTGGTGAGTTTTTTATCCTCGCAAAGCACACAGCCCGTGCTGTTGGCAGTGAGTTTTTCTGAAGATTTCCGGTAAAGGGTTTGTCCTTCAACAATGACGGGCGTTCCTTTTTGAGCAAAAGTACCCGTGGCGATTAAAAAGCAAATGGCTACAAACGAAAGTGTGTTTTTCATACAGTTGATAATTATTTGGTTAAAAAAAATTGGAATGGTCGGGTTTGGAGTCTGAAATTTTGTGTTGGATTAAATATTTATAAAATGGGTAAAAAGATTTTAGCGCATCAGGCAATTCACATTGATAAGCGGCTGTAGCAGGTAAGTGTCGTTGTCAAAATCCTTAGTTTGGCGAATGCCGAAAGTCAGCATTACATTCTTGCTGAACCGCCAGTCGCCGCCGAGTGTGAGTACATAAAATTTCTGTTCGATGGTTTGCCCCTCCAGTGTTTTAAACTCACTTCGGGCATTGTCGTAAAAACCTTCCACAAAAAAATTGTAGCGATTGGAACCGTAGCGGAGATTAAGTCCCATAGACAGTACATTGCTTTTTGCGCCGAGAATGGTGGAGGGTTTTACACCATAGCGAACCATATCTGACACGAGTCCGCTTTTTCCGGCTTTCACGCCTCCCGAAACCCAGGCGCTCCAGCCTTCGCTGCTCAGTTTCAGGCTGTTGGACGAAAAAGTAATGGTTGTATCCTGCCCCGTGACCGGGTCTTCGATGGTTTTGCTGAATGATTTGTTCAGCATTTCATACGTGGATAATTTTCCGTAAGCCACGTCGAGATAAGAACTATTCCAGTGTTTTCTGATGTAATCTTCGCGCACGGCAGCGAGTTTTTGCGACTGGTTTGCCTCCACTTCTTTGATGGCTACCTGCATTTGTACGATGCTGTCTTCCAGTTCATTATACCGTTGGTCATAAACCGGATCGGTCTTTTTCAATAAAATTTTTTCCCGCTCCAGGTCATTTATTTTCAGGTCAAAAACTTCCTTTTTGCTGTTCGTACTTTCTTCCAGCGCTTTTAAAAATTTTGAATCTTTCAACGGATCATATTGCCGGTAAAGATTGAGTTTCACGCCCCAGGCAAGCCAGTTTTTTTCATTGGTAATATTGGTACCGAATGAAAAACTCAGGGTGCTGAGCGTGCGCGCAAAACTTCCCGCCTGCCTGTAGCGCGTGGCCGCCTGCTGGTCAAAAACCAACAGCCAAACCGGTTGCGCTTCTAAGGCCAGTCCGGGACTTATTCCCTGGCTGACCTGCCCGCTGTAAAAACTCCAATCCACTTTAAAATCGCGGAGCGTCGAATAGCGCTGGATGCGCGAGGGCACATTGTCATTGAGCAAGTTAAAAGCCGGCGAAGCGGGTATGGCAAATTCTGTGCTCTTGGCTATTTTATCCACCGGTAAGTTGGGTTGCTGCGCGGCAGCGTAAAAACAAAAAATAAATAGGAATAGCCCGGTCAACTGAATTTGAATAGTTTTTGCCATCTTTTTAAGATTTTAGGTTTTGAGTGCCGGGTAGATTTCCCGTCTTTGCAATGGCAAAACTAAAGGAGTCGATCGGCGTCCGAAATAGACCGTTTGTACAGTTTATTTGCCGAGGTAGCGAAGGATGGCTTCGGAGCGATTTTGCACGTGGAGCTTTTCGTAGGTATGGTGGAGGTGCAGTTTTACGGTGCTCAGGCTGATATTCAGTTTGTCGGCGATTTCTTTGTATAAAAAACCTTTGGCGAGCAATTCGAGCACTTCTTTTTCGCGTGTCGTCAGCACTTCAAAAGCAGCATCGGCGGATTGCGGATGAAAAGTTTCCAGCACCTTCCGGGCTATCTCGCGGCTCATCGGCGCGCCTCCCGATAATACGTCGTGGATGGATTCGAGGATTTTTTCGGGTCTTTCTTTTTTCAAAATATAACCGTCGGCGCCCGCTTTCAAAGCTTCAAAAACATGAGAGTCGTTTTCAAAAACGCTGAAAATCAACACTTTAACATTCGGTTTTTTATTTTTCAATCTGACCAGCGCTTCCACGCCGTTGATGCCGGGCAAGCCGATGTCCAGTATCACAATTTGCGGCGCTTCCTCTTTCAATTCCTCCAGCATGTCTTCCGCGTTGGAAAAAGTTTTCAATCCCGCAAACTGTCCCGAGAAAGAAAGTAGCGAAGACATTCCTTCCCGGATGTCTTTTTGATCTTCTACCAGCCACAATTTAGTGCTTACGGGAGTCATGATTTTTTCAAAGTTGATTTTCAGCATTCGTTTTTCCTCAAAGGTACGCCCGCCGCAACTGCCTAAAAATAAACCTTTCGGTCAGGTATCGCTTTTTCCCAGCGGCACGGCGATGCACACTTCGGTACCGTGATTTTGGACAAAATGCACCGAACCGTGTATTTCGGTTATTCTTTTCGAAATGTTTTTTAGTCCGTTTCCGCCAAAAATCTTTTCCCCGTTTTGCTCGCCGGAAAACCCGATGCCGTTGTCTTTTATGGAAATGTGCAGTTGTTCGTCAAACCGGATTACAATTTCCACTTCACTGGTTTTGGCGTGTTTGACTACGTTGTTCAAAATTTCTTTTACCGCCAGGAGCAGGTTCCTGCGTTTGCTTCCGTCCAGTTTTACAAACGGAATATCGTCCGGGATGCGAATGCGGCTTTTGATTTTATGGTCTTCCAGGAAGTCGGCGGCGTAGCCGCGCATGTAGTAGCAAAAATTATCCAGTGTGTCGTTTCGTGAATTCATCGCCCAGATGATGTCCGCCATATTTTCCATGATGTCGGAAGCCTTTTCGGCAATTTTTGTTATGCGTGTTTTTTTACCTGCATCGGCTTCATTTTCGATGGCTGTCAGGCTCAAAAAGCGCAAGGTGGTGAGTCCCGAACCGAGGTCGTCGTGCATTTCGGAGGCTATGCGGTCGCGTTCGTGGGTCAGCGTTTGCTCTTTTTCCAGCTGTAGTTGCTGCGTTCTTTGCATTTCTTCTATCAGGTTTTTTTGCAAACGGTCGTGGTTGTCGCGCAACATCCTTTCCCTCACCGCAAGACCCGTCGAAAAGCAAAACACATCCAGCATCACGCCAATCATACTGACATCGGAGGTAATATCCGCCGGAAAAGCCCAGGAAATAACATCCCAGATAAGCAGGCACAAACTACCGGCTATTACAAATTTTACCATCGGGCTTTTCAGGCGCCCCAGCCAAAAGAGCAGTGCAAAACTAAACAGCACGCCGGCCGCTCTGAACCACCAGTAGAAAACGTAGCTCCAGTGCATACTTAGAACTTGCAGCAGTAATTCTACTGGCAGTGCGATGAGGAAAACTTTATTAAAAGTTTTGAGCAAATTATCCAGTTTCAAATCTTGCTGCCGGACGCCTACAAAATACCTGACAAACTGGACGTACGCGATAAACAAAAGGACATTTTGTGCAAATTTTGTAGTGCGCCATTTCAGGATATAAAGACTGGAGTAAAAAGGTGTGTAGAGCAGTTCAAAATTGCGCCAGGCAATGAACATGATACTAAAAAGATAAACGGCATACCACAAAAATGCTTTGTCTTTGTTTTGCAGGTAGAGCAACATTGCCAGTAAAAAAAGAATAACAAAGCAGCCGAAAGAAATGCCGTATATCAAAATCAACCGTCCTTTATTTTGCAATAATTTTTGCTCGAAAGTTTTTAAATCGCTGATGCGGGGGGCGAAGTTTTCGTGAAGGTTGTACCAATTTATTTTAAAAAGCAGCGAGTCTTTTTTGTAAGGCGCGATAGTATAATAAAAAGCGTCGTCCACGCCGCTGTTCAGGATTCCGAAAGGGTCTTTGGCGGGCTTGAAAGTTTCACGCACTGTGCTGATGCCGTTCACCCAGGCAGTATCCTGTAGTACTTTAAACAGCAAAAACATGGAATCGGGATTCGGATTTTCGAGTTCCAGATATATCCAGAAATTATAACCTCCACGGGCAAATTTGCCCGGTTTTTTATAATCTTTTAAAGGCACAAAATCGCCCTGCTGCCAGTGTTTAAGCCCTGCTTCATAACCCAACTCCCTTTTTCTGTCAGGAAAAACGTAGCAATTAGCTTCGGTGTAGGCATTATAAATTCCGGGATAAACTTTAAACGGAGCTAAGGTTTGTTTGACTTGAGCGGTGGCGCTCACGACAAACAAACACGAAAGAAAAAGGTAAAACAAAAAGGGATAGTCAACCTTTCTCATAGTTAATTCAGGTCTTAAGCCATCCAAATGTACACCAATTTCTCAAGCAATTTAGCGGGGGGATAATGAGGAAAAAGAAAGGGCGCTACACTGTAGCGCCCTTTCGGAATTATCCTTTGCAAAACAAAATTCTTAATATTGGATGTTCCGTCTTTTATGACTAACTGACCAAATTAATTACTTCTCTTCACCTTGTTGCTCTGTACCTTCAGCAGGTTGAGCAGCAGGATCTGTAGCTTGTCCTTCAGCCGGAGCCGGTGAAGCCTCGGTAGCAGGAGCAGTTTGCTCGGTAGCAGGCTCGGTAGCAGCATCTTGTGTACCTTCAGAAGGATTTTTGCAACCAACCAGAGCAAGTGTGAAAACTACAAGAGCAATAGCGAAAAATTGAACGAACTTTTTCATTTTTATAAAATTTTGATTGAAAAATATTGACGGTTAAAAGTAATAAATTGATTGATTTTAATCTTTTTTTAAGCAACAATTCTTTGCATTTCATAAAGACTGGTTACCTTTTGCCGCGCTCTGGCCAGTCTCATTTTTACAGCTGATTCCGAAAGTCCGTATGTTTGTTGCAACTCGACGATGGTTTTATTTTCCTTGTATTTTGCCATCAGGATGGTTTTTATTTCCGATGGCAGATTTTCGAGCAGTTCGAGTTGGGCGCAGATACGTTTTTCCTCCGTCCATTTGTCTTCCGTTTCGGGCGCCGCTTCAGCCTCTTTTATTCCGGCGTTTTCCAAGCCTACGATATGCCACTTTTGTTTGTTTTTTATCCAGTCGAGGCAACGGTTATGTGCTATTCTGAAAAGCCAGTGATTGAAAAGTTCAGGATCATGTAGCCGGGGCAAATTATCGAGCGCTTTGAGCAAAATATCCTGTGCGAGGTCTTCCGCTATATCTTGGCTGTGGGCGATTGCGAGGCAATAATTCACCCCCTTTCCGTAATATCTTTT
>CALMIT010000791.1 GCA_937864255.1 uncultured Saprospiraceae bacterium | reverse complement strand
GGCATCCGGGGCGGTCGGCCTCAGTGCCACCAGCACGCCCGCGAAGCCGCCGACCGACTGCTTTTCGCGCAGGTTATAGAAGCCGTCTGGTGTTTGCAGGAGGGCGTGATTCGCTCGGTGGAGGAGGCAAATCTCGGCAGTATTTTTGGCTGGGGATTTCCTTCTTATCTTGGCGGCGTGATTCGTTTTGTCCATTATTTTGGAAAAGAAAAATTCAAAGCCAAGTGCGTCATTTTGCAGGAAAAATTTGGGCCGCGCTTTAAAACGCCGAAATTATTCGGGCAGCTCTGAAAAAGAGAGGTGACGCAAATTAGCCGCGAAAGTCCTAATTTCGCATTTGCTTTAAGCCATTTTTAATGGAGAAATACTTTTTGGAAAGCACTATTTGTAAAATAGACTTCGTTAGCAGTAAAACCGGTTTTTATTTTTAAAAAACAGCCCGCAAAACTCGCGGCTTATCTCAAAAACTTGCACCCATGTTGAGTAAAATCATACCTGTTTTTCTATTCGCGTTTTTGGTTTTCAGCCTCCCGGCATTTTCGCAGCAAAGCTCCAAGTCAAAATCTTCCGATAAACTGTACGAAAGAGGCGGCAAGAAAAAAGAAGTGCGTGTGCGCAACGCCAATCTCATCAACACCGAGCGGCTGGATTTTTCGCCGCAATATTACCTCAACGGCGTGGTGTTTGTGAGTTCGGGCAAGGAAGGTCCGAAAGACAAAAATACCAACGAGCCTTTTTTTGAACTTTTTTACGCCGATACCGACCGCAACGGTATGCCGCTCAAACCGGAACCTTTCAGCGTGGAAATCAACTCGCAGCGCCACGAAGGTCCGGTCACTTTCAGCCGCGACATGAACCGCGTCTATTTCACCCGCAACAATCTCAAAAACGGCGTTTCGCAAAAAAATTCAAAAGGCACGACCGGATTGAAAATATACGAAGCAACCCGCGGACCAAATGAGTGGGAAAACGTGAAAGAGCTTCCTTTTAACAGCGACGAATTCAATTGCGCCCATCCCGCGCTCTCGCCCGACGGCACAAAATTGTATTTCTCCTCGGACATGCCCGGCGGTTACGGTAGTTCGGACTTGTGGGTGGTTGAAAAATCCGGCGATAGCTGGGGTGCGCCCGTCAATCTCGGACCGGAAGTCAACAGCGCCGGTCGCGACGGTTTTCCTTTCGTACACGAAAACGGCAGTTTGTTTTTTGCCTCCGACCGACCGGGCGGTATCGGCAATACTGACATTTATTTTGTGGATTTGGGTGAAAATCCGGTGGTGACCAATATGGGCGAACCTTTCAATTCGCCTTATGACGATCTCGGCTTCATTCTCAATAAAGACGGCACGCAAGGCTATTTTACCTCCGGCCGGGAAGGCGGATTCGGACGCGACGATATTTACACTTTTGAAGCGCCCGACGGCATTTTCGGACTGGATGAGCCGGCGGTGCTGGCCGTCACTATCACCGTAACCGACGAGGCGGGCAACCCTGTGAACGAAGCCAAAGTGCGCGTACTCGAACGCGCCTCCGACGGATTTTTGGAAGGCGATAATTTGTACGATGTGGAAATGGTGCCGAACCCCGACAACCCGAACGAACTGCTGCTCAAGCTGGTACGCCGCGACGCGGATTCTTTCCAAACGCCCGCGCTCACGACCATGAAAAATGGCGAAGCCTATGCAGACCTCCGCGCCGACAAACAGTACATCATCCTCGTAAACAAGGATGGTTACAGCAATTCGGAACTCATGTACTCCACCGCCGGCAGCACCGAAGAAAACCCGAAAGTCAGCCTTGTGATGAAAAAACCCGCCTGTATCACTTACAGCGGTTTTGTGCTGGTGGACGGTACCGACACCCCGCTTTCCGACGCCGCGGTCACTTTTATCAATAATTGCGACAATACAGCACAGATACTCCGCTCCGACGACGACGGCGAATTTGAATACTGCCTCGCTCCGGGCTGCGATTATTCGATTACTGCCGAAAAGCGCGGCTACTCTACGTTTGCCAATAAAATCAGCACGGCAGGGCTGGCGCCGGGTAGTGAAATGATGAATGAAATCCGCCTCTCGCCGTTTGAAAATACCATCGTGAGCGGGCCGGTGGAAGAGGGCGACGTGATCATTTTACAAAACATTTATTACGACTTTGGAAAATCGGCCATACGCACCGGCGCAGCGCGCGAACTGGATGCGCTGGCTACCTTGATGAACAAATATCCGAGTATGGAAATCGAGTTGATCGCGCACACAGACAGCCGCGGCTCAACGGAATTTAATCTTGATCTTTCGCTCAAGCGCGCCGAGTCTGCCAAAAACTACCTGACCAACCGGGGCATCACCGATGCGCGTATCAAAGCCTTCGGCTACGGCGAGTCGCAACTTCGCAACGAGTGCGCCGACGGCGTGGACTGCACCGACGAGGAGCATGAATTCAACCGCCGCACCGAGGTGCGCATCACCAAAATAGACAAGCCTGTGAAAGTGGAGTATCGGGTGAAAAAACCCTGATTTTTTGCTACTTTAGCGCTTATCCAGTTTGGTCACTTATTTTTTTTAAACCTAAAAAACATACTATCATGGCAGTAATGAAAGTAATCGAAATCATGTCTGACTCTCCCAAAAGCTGGGAAGATGCAACAGAAAAAGGTATAGAAAAAGCGTCAAAATCTATCAAAAATATCCGCTCTGCCTGGGTACAAAGCCAAAGCGTCACCGTGAACGATGGCAAAGTCACAGGATACAGGATAAATCTGAAATTATCTTTTGAGGTAGAATAAATAGCTTTAAAAAGAGAATAAATGAAAAGGCTTTAGTCTGAAAATTTGGCTAAAGCCTTTTTTGTTTCTCATTTTATCCACGCCTTGAAAGGCGCGGCAATGCTAAAGCAATACATCATTCCAGCTATAATTTCTTCCTGAAAAATTCAATTGCCACGGGATTCATCCGGTGGTTGAAAAATCAAATCTATGAGGACTTTAGCCATTTTCCAACACAGACAAAATCACCGGACATTAAAATGAAAAATATGCCCCACACCAATTTTCCACCTGACTTCTACGAACATTTAAAGCAAAACACACTGACCGGCATCAAAGCCGGCAGCCGGAGAGATTCCTTTCTGGATATCTGGATGGTGAATGTGGAGGGGCGGATATTTGCCAGAAGCTGGGGCAAAAGCGAAAAAAGCTGGTTCACGGCTTTGCTGCAAGAAAAAACGGGACAGATAAAATACGGCGACCGCATCATCAATATCGAAGGCATACCCTGCAAAGACGCTGCGCTGAATGCCAAAATTGATCAGGCTTATCTGGCGCGCTACACCTCGTCCGAAAATCTACCCTACGCCATCGGCATCACCCAACCCGAATATGCCGGATACACGATGGAGTTTGTTTGTGTGGATGTTGGATAGTTAGAGAATTTTGAAGATTGAAAAGAAATTACTTACCTACATACCGAACACCCAGCAGCCAATCGCAAATCCCCACATTAAACCACCCCACCCTTTCGTTATCCAAAGCAATTTGAAAAAAATCCGGATGAAAAAAACACTTGCTGTTTTCCTCTTTGCTCTGGCGTCTTTACTGTTTGCGCGGGCACAAAACGTCATCATCAGCGGACAACTCGCCGACCCGGCCGGACAGCCGGTCATCGGCGCCAACGTGGTGCTCTTGCAGCCCGCCGACTCCGCGCTGATCAAAGGTACAACCTCCGACATTGACGGCAATTTTGAACTCGAAGCGCCTGCGCGCGGCCGCTTTTTGATAAAAATTTCCTACATCGGCTACGAAGATATTTTCCTGCCGGCAGCGCTGCGCGGCGAGCCGCTGCTGCTCGGCCGGCTTATTTTAAAAGAACAATCGGTGAAGTTGAACGAGGTGGACGTGACCGGTACCGTACTGCCCGTGCAACAAAAAGGCGACACCACGCAAATCAACGCCGGCGCTTTTAAAACCAATCCCGACGCCAGCGCAGAAGACCTGGTGACCAAAATGCCCGGCATCACCGTGCAGGACGGCAAAGTGCAGGCGCAGGGCGAAGACGTGCGCCGCGTGCTGGTGGACGGCCGCGATTTTTTGGGCGACGACGCCAACGCGGTACTGAAAAACCTGCCCGCCGAGGTCATTGACAAAATCCAGATTTTTGACAAAAAAAGCGACCAGAGCGAACTCACCGGCTTCGACGACGGCAATACTTCCAAAACCATCAACATCATCACCAAAATGCAGTTCAGGAACGGAATTTTCGGCAGGGCGCAGGGCGGCTACGGCTACGAGGATAAATGGAAAGGCGGCTTGAGCCTGAATTTTTTTGACGACAGCCGGCGCATCACCCCGCTCGGCAACAGCAACAACATCAACGACCAGAATTTTTCATCCGAAGACCTGCTCGGCGTGATGGGCAGCAACAGCGGCGGTGAGGGCCCGCGCGGCGGCGGGCGGCGGGGTGGCGGAGAGGGCGGCGACGCGGGTAATTTTCTCGTGGACCAAAAAAGCGGCTTGACGGTCACGCATTCGGCGGGACTGAACTACGCTGACCAATGGGGTAAGCTCGATTTTACGGGCAGTTATTTTTTCAATTATTCCGACAACAGCGCGACCGGTGATTTATTCAGGCAATATTTTACAGACGAGGGCGAGGGACTTGCTTACGACGAGCACAGCGAAAATGACAGTCGCAACCTGAATCACCGGCTCAATATGAAATTCGACTGGAAAGTGGACTCTTTTAATACGTTGCGTTTTCAGCCGCGCCTCTCGGTGCAGCAAAATGACGGCAACAACTTTTTACTCGGCGAAAACAGCGAAGCTGCCGAACTGCTGAGCAGCACACTCAACACTTCCGCTTCCGACCTGGCGGGATTTAATTTTTCGGCGCCGCTGCTGTACCGCCACATTTTTGGCAAAAAAGGGCGCACTTTTTCCATCAACCTCACACCCGGCTACAACCAAAACAAAGGCGACAGCCGGCTCGACGCCAATACCAGTTTTTTTTCGGACACGCTCTCGGCAGAAATGCTGAACCAGTTGTCAAATCGCAACGTGCAGGGATTCACGCTGGCTTCCAACCTAACCTACACAGAACCGCTGAGCGACAAGAGCCAGTTGATGCTGAATTACGGCAGCAATTTCAATAAAAACGATTCGGATAAAGAAACTTTCAATTATTCGGCGGCGGACGACAGTTACAATGCTTTCGACACCACGCTGTCCAACAAATTCAATAACACCTATCTGTCGCAGTCGCTGGGCGCGACGTACCGCTATCAGCAAGCGAAGTGGAATCTTTCGGCTGGGCTTGCTTATCAGTACGCGCAGTTGAAAGGCGAACAGGTTTTCCCGGAGGCTTTTGATTTGAATAAAGTCTTCCATAGCCTGCTGCCGAACGCGCAGTTTCAATACAAATTTTCAAACAAGGAAAACCTGCGTATCAGCTATCGCAGCCGCAACGACGCGCCGTCGGTCAGCCAGTTGCAAAACGTCATCAACAACGACAATCCGCTGCAACTACGCACCGGAAATCCAAACCTGAAACAGGACTGGCAAAACGGTCTCACGCTCCGCTATTCGTCGGCGAACACGGAAAAATCGCAGTCATTTTTTGCGCTGCTGAGCGGAACCTACACGCAAAATTACATCGTCAACAGCACCATCATCGCCGAGCAGGACACACTGCTGGCGCCCGGAATCATCCTGGCAAAAGGCGCGCAAATTTCCAGCCCGGTGAATCTCGACGGGTATTTCAACTTGCGCACATTCAGCAATTACAGCCTGCCGCTGCCGGCAATAAAATCAAACCTGAGTCTGAATCTGGGCGGCGCTTTCAGCAAAACGCCGGGACTTATCAACGGCGAAAAAAATGCCGCCAACAGCTACAATGTGGGACTGGGTTTTGTGTTGAGCAGCAATATCAGCGAAAAGGCGGACTTTACGCTGTCGTCCAACACGACTTACAACAACATTTCCAACAGCCTGCAATCCGATCTGAACAGCGATTATTACAACCAAAATACGCGTTTTAAAATACAGGTGATTCCGTTCGGCGGACTGGTGTTGCAAACCGACCTCAGTCATCAATACAACAGCGGTCTTTCGCAGAATTATAACCAAAATTACCTACTGTGGAATGCCGCTATTGGTTATAAATTTCTCAACGCGCAAGCCGGCGAACTCCGCCTCGCTATCTTCGACATCCTGCGCCAAAACAACAGCATCGCCCGAAACACCACCGAGACTTATTACGAGGACGTGCAGACCAATGTACTGCAACAATTTCTGCTGCTCACTTTTACGTACAATTTGAAATATTTTAAAAACGGGAAGTAGGAAAATAAGCCTTTCACTTAAATAATTTGACACCTGCAGGTTTTAAAAACCTGGCAGGTGTGGACAGCTTAAAATCTCAATTGCCGCCGGATTTATCCGGTGGGGAATATGAAAATCTTGTGGGGCTTTAGCCCAATTTTCAAATTTTGGCTAAAGCCGTTTTTGTTTCCTTTTCTCCGCGCCTTGAAAGGCACGGCAATTCAAGCGAGACGCGACATTCCAATTATAATTTCTTACTGAAAAATCTCAATTGCCGCCGGATTTATCCGGTGGAGAAATAAAGAAGATTGAAGGGCTTTAGCCCACCACTATAATTTCTCACCCGTCCACATCATCCCAAACATAAGGCCGCTCCACGCCCATGGCGCGCATATTGGCGAGTATTTGCCCCGCGTGTACGCTTTCGTGGTAGATCATGCGCAGCAGGTAGTCGGCGAGCGGGCGCTCCCATTCTGCGCCGCCTTTGTCGGTTCTGTATATTTTGACGCTTTGCATTTCCTCGTCGGTGAAGGCGGACAC
>CALMIT010000790.1 GCA_937864255.1 uncultured Saprospiraceae bacterium | reverse complement strand
CGGCGGTGGTGGAAAAAGAAAGTAAAAAACTTGGCCCTATCACTTTTATTTTTTGTTCTGATAATTACCTGCACCAGCTCAATGTGCAATATCTCCGGCATGATACGTTAACCGATATTATTACTTTTCCATACGGCGAACTGCCCGAGGTATCGGGCGATATTTTTATCAGCGTAGAGCGCGTAGCTGAGAATGCAAAAAAATATGCGGCAACCTTTGAACAGGAACTGTCGCGGGTGATGGTACACGGCGTGCTTCACCTTTGCGGTTATAAAGACAAAACACCCGCCGAGCAGCAGCAAATGCGTGCCAAAGAAGACGAAATGCTGCTTTTAAAAGAAAGTTTTTAGACTGTAAAATCTTCCTCTTCCAAAATTTTCCCATCAATACAGCGAATAATCCGCGCGGGAAAATTTTCCAAAATCCGGTAATCGTGGGTGGCAAATAAAACGGCGGTATCATTATCAAGCGCCAGTTTGCGCAAAAGCAAGAGAATGTCGTCGGCAGTTTCCGGGTCAAGATTTCCGGTAGGTTCGTCGGCGATGAGCAGTTGCGGCGTATTGAGCAAAGCGCGGGCGATAACTACGCGCTGCTGTTCTCCGCCGGAAAGCTCATGCGGTTTCTTTTTATTCTTACCAATAATATCCACCTTGGACAAAACTTCGTTGACCCTTTTAAGCATGGCGTCTTTATCTTTCCAGCCCGTGGCGCGCAGCACGAAAAGCAGATTTTCCTCCACATTCCGGTCGTGCAGCAAATTAAAATCCTGAAATACGATACCGAGCTTGCGGCGCAAAAGCGGGATGGTTTTTCGGTTTAGCGCTTTTAAATCAAATCCGGCAACTTCGGCTTTACCTGCCTGCATGGGCAAAGCAGCATAAAGAGTTTTCAGCAGGCTGGATTTTCCACTCCCGGTTTTACCGATAAGGTAACAAAATTCGCCATGCGTGATTTTGAGGCTGACTTTTTTCAAAACCAGCTGATCTTGCTGGAAAATATCAACATCCGAAAGTTTTACAATAGTGGCCATTTGCATTTGGACGCGCGTTTTATGACACACAAATGTAGAATTATGGCGGCAGGTACTGAAATCAGTCCTTATGAATTTTTGGCATTTTCAAAATTAATTACCGCCGGATAGCTCCTTCCCCTGAAGCACACTTTTCATGTCTTTGAGCAATTTTTTGCCTTCCGGCGAAAGTCGGGCTGATACCTTCCCGTCCGTTTGCGAGAGTACCAGAAGTGCAAAATTATCCGCCATGATTTCATCGGGATGAATAATGTACTGCGTATTGTCCTTGATCTGCCTGAAATAATCTGGCAATTCTTTCAGATTTAGCCGGCTGGTTCCGTCGTCATTGGTCAGTATTTTGAGCGATTGACCGACTTTCAAAATCTGGTAAAGATCAAATTTCAGATAATGGAAAAAGCCTTCCTTGGTTTCTTCAAAACGCGGCTCGGAGGAGATAATAATTGGAATGGCGCTGATTTTGGACGAATCTTTTTGAATGTCAATCACCTGGGCAATGTCAAGCCCGTCGGGGTTAAGCAAAATTCTTTCTTTGAGCGCATCATTCATGAGCAATGGCAAGCCAAAAATATTTCGAAAGCCAACCAGCCCGTAAAGTTGCCGGCGTTGCCGCTCATTGTACCGCGAATAAATATGGAAAATCTCGTGCAGCAGTGTTTTGTAAAGCGCGCTTTCCATTTTCGACTTATCCTTGCCCTTCGTCGCCAGCGCGTCTTTCGGAATAATAATGCGGTTTTCACGTGTGTAATAAGTGCCGGGGCCATAGTGCCGGGCGTGTGTTTTTATTAATTCGATTTGCAGGGGAAAAATACCGGGAGCTATTTTATTAATCTGCTTGTATGCTTTTTTCAATTTGCTTTTTAAAAGTTTTTTTTCCTCATCGGAAAAACTCGAAACATCTGCAGAAAGGTAGTTTTTATATGCTTCCACAATCTCTCCCCGACTCGTACCCGTCGCAAAATTCCTTTTCATCTGAATGCTCATATCGAGCACATTGATTTTTTCAAAAAAACCTTCCGTGTCGTCGTCCACGATGGCAGAAGCAGCCGAGAGGCTGTCGAGAAAAACAATATTTTGTGTTTTGGAAAGTTTGACGACTTTACCTGGCGCATTGCAGGCAACCAGGGAGATTATTACGGCTGAAAAAATCAGCCAAATCGGTTTTCTAAATTTCATTGTGCAGGTGAATTTTTAAAAAAAGCAAATGTATTGACTCATGGCGATATTGCATTATCTGTGCCGAAATTTAGCTGCCGTTTGATTTTTAAATGCAACAAAATTTTACAAACACTTGTGGAAAACTTAGACCCGCCCTTGCCTGTTTTTTGGTTTACCTTAGCACACAATAATGAGTTGATGTGATAATTTGCTGATGTGCTGATGAAAGTCTGAAAATCTCAAATCTAAAAGTCTCACATCTAAAAATCCAAAAGTCTAAAGTCTAAAAATACTATGCCTGAATTCTGCCATTTACACTGCCACACACAATTTAGCCTGCTGGACGGCGCCAGCGACATCGGAGCTATGATGGACAAAGCCGCCAAAGACGGTCAAAAGGGCGTCGCCCTCACCGATCACGGCAATATGTTCGGCGCTTTCAAATTTGTATCGGAGGCGCACAAAAGAAATCTGAAACCGGTGGTGGGTTGTGAGTTTTACCTCGTAGCCGACAGGCATAAAAAGTCGTTTTTGCGATCAAAAGGCGAGGAAGATCAACGTTTTCACCAACTCCTGCTCGCCAAAAATGCGAAGGGCTACGAGAATCTTTCCAAACTTTGCTCGCTCGGTTTTATCGAAGGTTTGTACAGCAAATATCCCCGCATTGACAAAGAACTTTTAGAAAAATACCACGAGGGACTGGTTGCCACGAGTTGCTGCATCGGCGCTGAAATTCCGCAAACCATCCTGCGCGGCGACATTGAAAAAGCGGAAAAACTGCTGCAATGGTGGCTCAATCTTTTCGGCGAAGATTTTTACATAGAAATCCAGCGCCACCGAGGCATGGAAAATATTGACAACCTCGGCGTCAGCCAGGAAGACGTGAACCAGGTGCTGCTCGGCTTTGCAAAAAAATACAATGTAAAGGTCATCTGCACCAACGATTCACACTACGTCAACGAGGAAGACGCCGCGCCCCACGACATCCTTTTGGCTATCAACACCAACAGCCAACTGAGTGAAAAAGAGCGGTTCCGCTTTCCCAGCAGCGATTTTTATTTTAAAACGCAGGAAGAAATGGGACGGCTTTTTGCCGACGTGCCTTTCGCGCTCGACACCACGATGGAAATTCTGGACAAAGTGGAAAATCTGCAACTCGTGCGCGACGTGCTGCTGCCGGCTTTCCCCGTTCCGCCGGGTTTTCAGTCGCAGGACGATTATTTGCGACACCTGACTTTCGAGGGCGCTAAAAAACGTTACGACACGCTGACGCCGGAAGTGGAAGAGCGGATCAATTTTGAATTGCAGGTTATAAAAAATTCGGGCTATCCCGGCTATTTTTTGATCGTACAGGATTTCACCAACACTGCCCGAAAAATGGGCGTTTCGGTGGGACCGGGTCGCGGTTCGGCGGCGGGTTCGGCGGTGGCATATTGCACCGGCATCACCAATGTTGATCCCATCAAGTACGATCTACTGTTCGAGCGTTTTCTCAACCCGGAGCGTATCAGCATGCCCGATATTGATATTGACTTCGACGACGAGGGAC
>CALMIT010000789.1 GCA_937864255.1 uncultured Saprospiraceae bacterium | reverse complement strand
CGAGAATAATTTCCTCGGCGTCATCCTGCTCGACGACGTGCGCACCATCATGTTCAAGCAGGAACTGTACGAAAATACGCTGGTGAAAGACATTGCGCACGACCCGCCCGCGGTGGTTGATATTAAAGAGCCAATGCACGCCGTGATGGAAAAATTTGAATACTATCAAGCCTGGAATCTCCCGGTGGTGAAAGATGGAAAATACATGGGCTTCCTCTCCAAATCTGCCATTTTCCACCATTACCGGAAGCATTTGACGAGTTGATTTTATTCGTTAATTAGATTTTCGTCCGCTCCGCGTCTCCGAAGGGACAAGGCGCAGCGCAGGGAATCGTGATCAAAAACAGCCTCTACTCTTTGCCAAGCCTCCGTGTCTCGCTCTGCGAAGACACGGAGCGGACTGAAATTTTTCACCATTACCGGAAGCATTTGACGAGTTGATTTTATTCGTTAATTAGATTTTCGTCCGCTCCGCGTCCCCGAAGGGACACGGAGCAGCGCAGGGAATCGTGATCAAAAACAGCCACTACTCTTTGCCAAGCCTCCATGTCTCGCTCTGCGAAGACACGGAGCGGACTGAGGATGCAGATAAGTATTACGAAATTTCCGCTGACCAATCTACCAATATCATCTTATTTCCTTTTCTTTCAAGTATAAAATCGTAACCCATAGCACATAACCGCCCACAAACAAATCTACCCAAAAGAAGGCATTTGGAAGTCTTGTCGTTGCAATAGATTTGGGAAAAATCAATGTACATATGTTTGGTCTCGGATAGCATAGTATGTTGGCTTCTATCCCTAAGATTAATGCTCTTAAATACCACCTTGTAGCCTTTCCCCTCAAAAAAAGACTTTAACCAGTTTTTATCAAAAGACTTTTTACCGTGAATAAGCGAAATCCCATATTCCTCTAATGTCTCTTTCGGAGGGGTACCAAATAAATACCCTTTTTCATCCGGATTCAAATAAATTGTCAGATGGTTAGCAGGTATGTCATCCATAAAAAGCTCCATAACTTTTGGGTCTATTTCATAGGACGTTTCGCAAGAAAAAAACAGCGTAATTAGAAGAAAGGAATATCTTAATTTAAGCAGTTTTATAGCCATGATAATTTTTATTTTTCGATAATAGTTTTTTCACAAAAGACCAACCACCAAAGACCAAAGCCCGGCACTCACAACTTCTTCTGCAAAACCAGAAAGTGGTTGAGCATCGCGAGGTCGGTCACGCCTATCAGTTCGTTTTCAATGTTGTACACAGGCAGGATGTCGTGCGGGCTTCTGTAAAGTAGTTCGTAGGTTTCTTTGATGCTGTCGCCGGCAAATACGCGGGGCGGATCCGGCTGCATAAATGCCTCCACCGGAGCGTCGAGCGCATTGGTTTTGATGGCGTGAACAATGCTGTTTTCGGAAAGCGAGCCTGTGAGTTGTCCTGTTACCTCGTCAAAAATCAAAAAGCTGCGTTCCAGTCCCTGTCGCAAAATACTCGCCGCCGCAAACATCGTATTGGAGGGAGAAAGTTTAGTGAAATTAGCCCGGGTAATTTCCACCGTCGCGTGCGCAGCCAGCAAGGCGTCGGTTTTCGTCGCCTGATACTCCTGACCCGCCGTCAGAAAAACAAAAATGCCGATAAACGCCGTCCAAATGCTGCCCGAAGTAATCGCATAAATCACCAATAAAACAGCGATACCCTGCCCTATCAGCGAGGCGATGCGCGTGGCTTTGGTGCGCCCCATCCTGATTGCGAGCAATGCGCGCAATATGCGCCCGCCGTCCATCGGAAAAGCAGGCAGCAGGTTAAAAACCGCCAACACGATATTCAAAAAAATCAGGCCGCCGAGGAAAGGCAAACCCTCGCCGATACTACGCCCCGCGATGATTTCATTCCAAAACCATTTTCCTTCTTCCGAAATAAAAAAATAGGGACTCAGCAGCAGCGCGATTACCACGTTCACCGCTGGCCCGGCAGCAGCCACCAAAAATTCCTGGAAAGGTTTTTCGGGTAGCCGGTCCAGCCTCGCTATGCCGCCGATGGGTGAAAGAATAATGTCGCGTGTTTGTACGCCAAATTTGCGCGCCGTAAGCGCGTGACCAAATTCGTGCAATACCACGCAGACAAAAAGCGAAATGACAAAAAGAATATTCCAGAGCGTGTCTCTCCAATGGTCTCCATTGCCATAGCCGATGTAAATAATCCACAAAAAAAGCAGCGCAAAAGTCCAATGCAGTTCAACGGGGATGCCAAAGATTTTTGCAATTCGGAATGATCCTCGCATGTAGGTTTAGATTAAAATTTTGGATTTTGGAGAAGGTTGTTCATTCCAAAATCAAACTTTGGCTTCCGCAAACGGCAGCACCGGCAGATACACCTGCCCATTTAAAATATCTCTCGAAATCACGATGCGCTGCACCTCCGAAGTACCTTCGTATATCTGGGTAATTTTTGCGTCGCGCATGAGGCGCTCTACGTGATATTCTTTCACATAACCGTAGCCGCCGTGTATTTGTACGGCTTCCACGGTGTGTTTCATCGCCACTTCCGAGGCGTACAATTTTGCCATCGCGCTGGCAGTGCTGTAATCCATTTGCTGATCTTTGAGCCATGCTGCGCGGTACACCATGAGTTTGGCAGCTTCTATTTCGGTAGCCATATCCGCCAGTTTGAAAGCAATCGCCTGGTGCTGGCTGATAGGTTTGCCAAATGCTTTGCGCTCTTTTGAATATTCCAGCGCCAGTTCATAAGCGCCGCCGGCGATGCCGAGCGCCTGCGAAGCGATGCCGATACGCCCGCCCTCCAGCGTTTTCATTGCAAATTTGAACCCGAATCCGTCTTCCCCGATGCGGTTTTCTTTCGGCACTTTTACGTCGGTGTACATAATTGTGTGGGTGTCGGAAGCGCGGATGCCAAGTTTGTCTTCTTTGGCGCCGATAGCGACGCCGTCCCAACTTGTTTCCACCAAAAAAGCATTGATGCCCCGGTGTCCGGCGGCTGCGTCGGTTTGCGCCATCACGATGTGCAATTTGGATTTGCCGCCGCTGGTTATCCAGTTTTTAGTGCCGTTGAGCAGGTAATAATCGCCCATATCCACCGCCGTGGTGCGCTGGCTGGTCGCGTCGCTGCCTGCTTCGGGTTCGGAAAGACAGAAAGAGCCGAGCCATTCGCCCGTGACCAGTTTGGGCAGGTATTTTCTTTTTTGTTCTTCCGTGCCAAAAGCCTCGATGCCCCAGCAAACCAGCGAGTTATTGACCGACATGATCACGGAGCAGGAACTGCCGCCTTTTGAAATTTCTTCCATCGCCAGCACGTAGCTCAGCGGGTCCAGGCCGCGGCCCCCGTGCTCCGGCGACACCATCATGCCCAGAAAGCCGAGTTCGCCCATCATTTTGACCTGCTCGGTCGGGTAAATCATTTTGCTATCGCGCTCAATGACGCCGGGTTTCAGATCTTTTTGTGCAAAATCCCGCGCCGCGTCTCTCACGGCAAGATGTTCTTCGGAAAGGTCAAAAAACATGGGTTCAAAAATTTTATGGATGAAAAAACAATTTTTAAAAAAGCAAGAATGGATCCATGTGGCGGCGAAAATAAGTCTTTCTGCCCACACGGCGAAAACATTCTTCAAAATACAAAACCAAAACAGGAAAATATCAAAAGTAAGGTTGCTATTTGTCACCATTTCAAAACTTCGTTTCGCCAAGTGGAAAGTAGTTTTCAAATTTGCGCGGCAGTTTTATAAAAAACTCAGATGATTCAATTTTTAAAAAATATAGAATTCACGCAGCCCTGGTGGTTTTTTTTGCTGCTGTTGCTGCCTGTTTTTGTGTGGTGGCACTGGTCGCAAAAATCCGTCCGACCGGCGTTGCGCATGACTGATTTGTCTGCCCTCTCCGGCAAAGAAACGTTGCGCGTAAAGTTGCGAAGTTTTCTGCCTTGGCTGCGTTTGTTGGCTATCGCCGCGATCATCATCGCCCTCGCTCGCCCGCAGTTGACCCTCAAAGAAGAAACCGTAAAAGCGGAAGGCATTGATATTTTTCTGGTGATGGACTTGTCGAGCAGTATGCTGGCTAAAGATTTTCAGCCCGACCGCCTCGAAGTAAGTAAAAAAGTAGCCGCCGATTTTGTAGAAAAACGTCCCTACGACCGCATCGGGCTGGCTGTATTTTCGGGAGAGGCTTTCACGCAATGCCCGCTCACGACCGACCACGCTGTCGTCAAAGAGTTTTTGGCAGGCCTCCAATGCGGCTTTTTGGAAGATGGCACTGCGATCGGCATGGGACTCGCCACCGCCGTCAACCGCATCAAAGATTCGCCTTCCAAAAGCAAAATCATCATCCTGCTCACCGACGGCGTCAATAATTCCGGCTACATACAGCCGCTCACCGCCGCCGAAATCGCCCAGGAATTTGACGTAAAAGTCTATACCATCGGCGTCGGCTCCAATGGCGACGCGCTTTCACCGGTCAGAAAAAGACCGGATGGGCAGTTTGTTTTCGGACTGACACAGGTGGAAATTGACGAAGATTTGCTGCGCGAAATCGCCCGCATGACCAAAGGCAAATATTACCGCGCGACCGCCGCCAGCGCGCTCGAACAGGTATATGCCGAAATAGATCAACTGGAAAAAACGGAAATAGAAATCACCACCATCAAGCGTTACAGCGAAGCTTTTCAGCCTTTCGCGCTTTTCGCCCTGCTGGCTGTCGGGCTGGAAATGTTGCTCCGGTTTACGCTTTTGCGGAGCTATCCCTGAGCCGGCCGCTGCCTTTGCTCACCCAACTGTTGCCGGCTTCCCAAAAACGCCAGGGCCAGTGTGCGCTTTCACCGGCAGATTCTACGCCGATGCGTTTTCCTTCCATTATTTTCTCCACTTTATACCCTGCGTCCAGAATCCGAATCGGGCTGTCGGGCGCGTACAAATTGGCGCCGTTTAAACCTGTGGTGATGCCGAGTGCTTTGCTCAGCGCGCCCGGGCCGGCGGTGAGTGCCGGAATTGGTTTTGAAAATCCGCGGCGTGCGAGCATAAGCTCCACATTTTCAATGGGTTCAACGGCGCGAATGAGCACGGCGTGCGCGTCGTCCGAAGGTGCGGTCACGACGTTGAAAAGATGGTGAATGCCGTAGCAAATGTACACGTAAGCGTGACCGCCCGCGCCAAACATCACTTCCGTGCGCGGCGTGCGGCGATAATTCCAGGCGTGGCAGGCACGGTCGTCGGGCCCGCGATAGGCTTCGGTTTCCACGATTTTGCCCGAGGAAATTACGCCGTCAATTTCGGTAAATAAAATTTTTCCCAGCAGATCTTTGGCTATTTGTACGACGTCGGTGCGGAGATAAAATTCGGGGGGCAGGAGCCGGGCGGATAAAGACATAATTTTATTTTTGAATCCCGAAAGTACGCGGATTGCGCGCTTCGGAGGAAAATTTTTCTAAAAAAGAATGCAAATGAATCCCGTAAATATTCCTTTTCAAGTGAGCGACTGGACGGCGATGCCCGCGGTGCGGCAGCCGGGATCGAAAGGTTTTGCCGATGTCAAAACTTTGGATTTTGGTTTTTTAAAAATCAGGCTGATCGAATATTCGGCCGGCTATGAAGCCGACCATTGGTGCGAAAAAGGGCACTTGATTTTCTGCCTCGAAGGCAGCCTTGAAATGAAACTCGCCGACGGCGTCAGCTATTTTTTAAAAAAAGGAATGAGCGTCGAAGTATCCGACGGCATGTCGTCGCATCAGGCTGTTTCGTCCGGCGGCGCTGCTTTGTGGATTGTGGACGGCGATTTTTTAAACCCGAATTTTTCAAAATAAAAAAAATGTATGACTACACTCGACACCCTGAACGAGACTTTTAAATCTTGCCGACCGCAGCTCAAATCTTACATTTTGCGCATGACGGCAAGCGTGGAAGACACAGAGGACATTGTGCAGGAAACCTACCTGAAAGCCCACAAAAATCTGGAATCTTTTCGCGGCGACAGCAGCCTGAAAACCTGGATTTTTACAATTGCTTCCAATCTGGCACGCGATTTCTTGCGCGCCAAAAAGCGCTGGCCGGAAAACGTGACGGACATTTGCAAAGAAGCTGCCCTGAGTAATCGCCAGTTTTTTCAGGAAATGATGGAAATCAGAACGACTTCGCCGCAAGGTGATTTTGAAATCAGGGAACACATCACTTTTTGTTTTACCTGTATCGCCAAATCGCTGCCCATCGAGCAGCAATTGTGTCTGCTATTGAAAGAAATTTATGCTTTTCAGGTCAGCGAAATTGCACAGATTCTGGACAAGAGCGAGGCGATGATCAAATACTACCTGCACACCGCCCGCAGCAAAATGACCGCCATTTTTGACCATCGCTGCGCGCTCATCAACAAGGAAGGCGTGTGCCACCAATGCACCGAACTGAACGGCATTTTTAATCCGAAACAAAAAGTGCAGGAGGAACTGATGAAAATAGAAATGGTGCGCGCCGCCGGACAAAAAGACAAAGCGACATTATTTGATCTGCGTTTGGAAATCGTCCGCGCAATTGACCCTTTTGAATCGGGCGCAGCGGCGCTGCAACTGCACCATCTGACACACAACAAAGCGGTGATGGATAAATATCTCGAAGAAAAATAATTTTTGCCCTATCATCCGGCGCGGCTCGTTCGTCAAAGGGTAAAAACATTTTCTAATGAGACAAATTCAAATTTTACTTTTCATCATGACGACAACCGTTTCCGCTTTTGCTCAGACGGGCAAAGCCAGCACTATCAAAAAGACTTTCAGCCGGCAAACTTCGGTGAGCGTCCGCATCGCCGCCGACCGCGAAGTCATCTGGGCTTTGCTGACCAATGCCGACGATTTTCCGCGGTGGAATTCCACGATTTTAAAAATGGAAGGCGACATCGCTCAGGGCGAAAAAATCAGCCTCGTTTCCACCCTGGACATTACCCGCACTTTTAAATTGAAAGTAAAAAAACTCGCTCCCGAAACAGAAATGGTGTGGACGGACGGCGCCGCGCCCTTTTTTAAAGGCCTGCGCACGTACACCCTTACCGCCAATCCGGACGGAAGCAGTACCTTTAGCATGTCTGAAAAAATCGGAGGCTTGATGTTTCCGATGGCAGCCAAACACATTCCCGACTTCGACGCTTCTTTTGAAAAATTTGCTGCCGACCTGAAACAAGAAGCCGAAATCATTCAACACTCAAATCAATAAACATGGAAAAAGGAACCAAAGACAATCCCTGGCAACTCAAAACGGCGCCCGGCACTTCCGATTACACGATGTACAAAGCCGAAAAAGACGGCAAGGAAATCCTGGTCTGCACGGTCGGCTCCACGGTTTTGCACTACGACTTCAGGTGTATTCAGGATTTGCACGATATGCTGAAAGCGCACGGCGACTGGATGGAACTCGGCTCCGCCGACGAACAAAAACCCGCCAAAGACGGCACGGTAGAAGCCTGGGGGCGCTCCCCCGAAAACCCGGTAGGCGGCTGGTACGGACTGAAAAAAGGTTTTCGCGGACGCTTCGGCATGTACATCCCGCCGCTCATGGAAGCGCTGGGATTGGCAGAACTGGAACACAACCCGCGCAACAACCGGATGCGGGCGAGGTAGGAATATTGGAATAAAACGCAGCATACTATTTTAGCTGCGTTTTATTTCAATAATTTGGTTTTGCTTTTTCAAATTCTTAAAAACTAAAATTTAGTCTGATGAAAAATTATCTACCTACTGCAATCCTTTCTCTCTGTTTTACTACCAGTTTTTTTGCCCAAGATTTGTCTCGTGAGGAAGCTGCGGATTCTGTTTATCGAATTACAGAAGAAATGCCTCGCTTTCCTGGTTGTGAGGATGAATTCACTGATAAAAAAGAAAAGGAGAAATGTTCTCAGAAGGAGATGCTTGCATTCATTATTGAGAATCTTGAGTACCCTGAAGCTGCCGAAAAAAATGGAGTAGCAGGAACTGTAATAGTTACATTTTTGGTAAAAAATGACGGAAGCATTTCTAATCCAGAAATTGTCAGGAGTATCAGTCCTGAGTTAGATGAAGAAGCACTCAGAATAATTGATTTGTTCCCTGATTGGATTCCGGGTAAACATCGGGGAAAGGTTGTTCCGGTTCAATTCAACGTACCAATCCCATTTAGAATAAGAAAGTAATCCTGTTCGAGCTACCCGCCTACTCACTCATATCCATCGTGTGAAAAACGTTGACCACGTCGTCGTCTTCCTCCATTTTTTCGATGAGGCGGATGACTTCGTCCACCTGGCTTTCTGTTAGGGCTTTTGTATGGGTGGGGATGCGCTGCGACTCGGCGCTGACCACTTCGATGCCGCGCTCTTCGAGCGCTTTTTGCAGGGTGCCGAAATCAACGAAAGCGCTGTAAAAAGTGAGTCCGTCTTCTTCCTGCCGCAATTCTTCGAGACCGTGGTCAATCAGTTCGAGTTCGAGTTCTTCGAGGTCGGCGTTTTCCATTTTTACTTTAAACACGCCTTTGCGCTCAAACATGTAATCCACCGAGCCGGAGGTGCCGAGCGAGCCGCCGTATTTGCTGAAAATGTGACGGATGTTGGCCACGGTGCGGTTGGTATTGTTGGTGGCTGTTTCCACCAGCACGGCGACGCCGTGCGGAGCGTAGCCTTCGTAAACGACCTCGTCGTAGTTTTCGGCGTCTTTTGCCGTCGCTTTTTGTATCGCGCTTTCCACGTTGGCTTTCGGCATATTCGCCGCCTTTGCATTTTGGATGGCAATACGCAGGCGCGGATTGTAGTCGGCATTGGGTCCGCCTTCTTTTACGGCGATGGCGATTTCACGACCGATACGGGTGAAAGCTTTCGCCATTCCTGCCCAACGTTTGAATTTTTTCTCTTTGCGGTATTCAAATGCGCGTCCCATTTGAGGTTTTATTTTAAAACTTAAAAATGTCGTTTTTCAAAAAGCGGTGCAAAAATAAACTTCCCAACTTTTTAAAGCTACTTTTTTTAAAAATTGAAAGCCGGAAATTTGACCGCGTCGGGATTTTTAAAATGAAAACAATCGCCCGCGCCCGCATTTCAACAATGGGTCAAAATTTTCGTTCTTTGTGCAAAATTTGACGCGCGACCTTGAAGAAGCTTGATAAATTCATTTTGAGCAGTTTTGTCGGTCCTTTTTTCGTGACCTTCCTCATCGCCATTTTTGTGCTGATGATGCAGTATTTGTGGGTGTACGTGGACGACATCATCGGCAAAGGCGCGGGACTGTTTATGCTCATTGAGTTGATCAGTTACCTCACCGTGTCGCTCATACCGATGGCGCTGCCGATTGCGATTTTGATTTCGACGGTGATGCTGATGGGCAACCTGGCGGAGCGTTACGAACTGTCAAGTATGAAATCCGCCGGCATCTCGCTGATGCGTGTGATGACTCCTCTGATGGGGGCGGCGGGACTGGTAGCGCTGTTTTCGTTTTTTTGTTCGGACAGTCTCATTCCCGTTTCCAATCTGAAATTCAAATCCCGCCTGTACGACATCCGCAAACAACGCCCCACGCTCAGCATCGAGGAGGGACTTTTTAATGACGATTTTCAAAATTTTGTCATCCGCGTCGGCAAAAAAGCCGCCGACAACAAAACGGTGGAAGAAGTACTCATCTACGACCATTCGGCAAGCAACGAGGGACGACTCACGCAGATTATCGCCGACAAAGGCAAAATGTACACCACCGAAGCCGGCAAATATTTCATCATGGATTTGTTTGAGGGCACGCAATATTTTGAAGTAAAACCCACCTACAAAGACACCCGCCGCAGTTATCCTTTCGTGCGCACTTCGTTCAAAGAATGGTCGAAGGTATTTGACCTCGGTGCATTCGAAATTCAGCGCACCGACGAGGAACTTTTCAAATCGCACCACACCATGCTGAGCACCAGCCAGCTTGCGGCTGCGGTGGATTCCATTGACGCCGAATACGCGCGCCGCAAAGAAGATTTCGGAAATTACGTAAACCGATTTTTTCTCGTCATTGACCAGCCGAAAACGCCGGCGGACACCGTGCCGAAAGATACCGTCGTACGCAACACCCCCGCAGAAATCGTCATGGAACGCCCGCAGCAGCAGGGTTTGACAACCTTTGATCAAATTAAAAAAACCGACCCCGCGAATCCGAAAAGTTTCCTGGAATCTTTCTCGGTTTATCAGCAGATAGAATTGATGGAAAGAGCCAAAACACTGGCGCGCAGCGTGTTGTCGCAAGCCGAGTCCACTTCGCTTACGCTCCAGAAAACTTCGGAAAAAAAAGTAAAACACGTTTTCGAACTGCATTCGAAATTCAGCCTGGCGCTGGCTTGTTTTATCTTCCTTTTCATCGGCGCGCCGATGGGGGCGATAGTGCGCAAAGGCGGTTTCGGCTACCCGATTTTGATTTCGATAGTGTTTTTTATGATTTTTATCATCCTGACCATCATGTGCAAAAAGCTGGCGGAGAGTGCCGCGCTGCCCGCAGCCCTGGCCGCCTGGATGCCCTGCATCGTCCTTTTTCCCATCGGGCTGATGCTGACGGTAAAAGCTATGAACGACTCAAAATTGCTGAATGTGGATCGCTGGTGGCCGATTGTGGCGGGGGGGGTGTTGGTTAAAAAATGAGCCCATACAACAACACACGATTTTAAAATAATACGAGGGA
>CALMIT010000788.1 GCA_937864255.1 uncultured Saprospiraceae bacterium | reverse complement strand
TCCATGAATCTCTCCATTTCGCCCACTTTATTGGCCACATCATCGGCAACGGCTTCCATCGCCATATCAAACATGGCGCGTTTGTCGGGGTCGCCGCTGATCACGCTCATGGCGGATTTCATGGCTGAGTGGCTCGCGCGAATTGCCTTGCGCTCTTGCTCTTTTACCTTCACCTGGTCGCGCGTATCTTCCAGTAGGATTTCCGAATTTTTATACATTTTATCCAAAATGCGGTACATGATTTCCATTTTGGCGTGAAGCGTCGCGTATTTTTCGTTGCTTTCTTTTAGACGGGCGGCTTTCCTGCTGGCGAGTACCATCTGGTTTTCCATACCCTGTTTTTGGGCGGCGCTGGCTATGCGCATATTGTTTTCAATTTCGCGATCATTGTCTTGTATGATCGTGGTCATCTTGCGCATTTGTCCTTTTAAATTGCCAATCTGCTTGCTCATTTTGGAGAGATTGTCTTCCAAATCTTCGACATAACTTTTCAAAACTCCAATCGGATCAAGATTGACAAACATGCCGGTGACCGAGCGCATCACGCTTTTATACATATACCAAATCAGGTTGCGCATTTTGGGATCGAGCACCATATATACTATGGCGCCCAGCGCCATCAAAAGCAGCGAGAGGTAAAGCACATTTTGTGTGAGTGTGATAAGCGCCGGTAAAAAGGTATATAATAAATAACCGCCGCCGACTATCAGACCTGCCAGGAAAATGAACCCGGTGATGCCTTCCGGTCTTTGCCAAAATGATTTTTGTTTAAAATCTGGAGTATCCATGTTTATGTGTTTTGGAAAATACTATTTAAAAATTTAAAGATAAGTCTCAATGCCGGTAAGATCTTTATCCAATTGATTTACAACACTTTGAAAGGTGTTATCAAAATCCGACTGGGTGGATTTGATGCGTTCGAGCGCCGATTGTATATTTTCGTCGGCGTGATCTATCGTGTCCTGCGATTTTGCAATTTGCTCTTCCAATTGCCGGATTTTTGACTTGTAGTCTTCGATTTGATTTTTCAGTTTTTCCACTTCCTTTTTTTTAGAATTCACTTTTTGTTCTATCTGATTTTCACAGGCTAATTCGAATTGTTGTTTTTCTCTGCTCAACACCTCGCGGTAATGTTTGGCGGTGGTGATGAGCTTGTCTTTTGTGAGTCCGATTGTAGTGGCAGTCGTAAAAGCCGATTTAAAAGCAGTAGGCTCGTCCATACCGAGTTCCGTAAGTGCATCCACCGACTGTTTGAATTCGATATAATCAAAACCGGGCAGATTGGATTTTTCCAGCGCATTTGTCAGTGATTCCAGGCTGCGCTGATCCAAGCCTGTAATTTTACCAAAAAGGTTTTTCAGATTTTTTCCCATGTAAGTTCTTTTACAATATTGCGCCGCAGAAACGGCAAGGGTAATTTTAAAAATAAATATTCGCTCATTTTACGTGCTGTCACGCACAAAAGCGAAGCGGAACAAAAGTATTATTTGGCTTCCCGAAGTCGCTACTTTATAGATGAAAAATCCAAAAATATCTATCAAACGGAAAAGTACGCTTTTCAGGGGACATTGGTTTTTACTTCTGTCAGCCCCAGTTCTTTACCTTTTTTCAGCATCAGCCCGTAAGCCGCATCAAATTCGTTGGGAATAATTCCGTCCAAAATACTCTCGCGAATGTGATTTTTGATGATGCCCACCTCTCTGGACGGCCCGATTCCAAAAGTCTGCATGATGAGTTCGCCCGAAACGGGAGGCTGCCAGTTTCTGAGTTTGTCTTTTTCTTCAACTTCCACGAGCCGCTGGCGCAAAAACTGGTAATTTTCAAGAAAGCGCTGGACTTTCGATTCATTTTTGGACGTAATGTCCGCCTCGCAAAGCAGCATCAAATGGTCAATGTCATCGCCCGTTTCGAACAGTAACCTGCGAATCGCCGAGTCTGAAATTTCCTCGCTCGACAGGATGATTGGGCGTTGATGGAGTTGTACAATTTTTTGCACGTACTTCATTTTCGCGTCAAGCGGCAGGCGGAGTTTTTTAAAAATGCGCGGAATCATCGCCGCTCCGAGTGCTTCGTGCCCGTGAAAAGTCCAGCCTTGTTCAGGGTCAAACCTTTTGGTCGCCGGTTTGGCGATGTCGTGAAAAAGCGCGGCCCAGCGCAGCCAAATGTTGTCGGAGGTGGTGCAAAGATTGTCAACTACCTGCAAAGTGTGATAAAAGTTGTCTTTGTGCCCCACCCCATTTTTCGTTTCCACGCCCTGCATGGCAGCCAGCTCCGGCAAAATTATTTTCAGCAAACCACTATTAAAAAGTAGCTTGAACCCGTGCGAAGGTTTTTCAGAAGCCAGGATTTTTGTCAGTTCGGCTGTGATGCGCTCCTGCGAAACGATGTTGATACGGTTGCGGTATTTGCTGATGGCGTGCAGGGTTTCTTTTTCAATTTCAAAATCCAGTTGGGTGGAAAAACGAATGGCGCGCAACATACGCAGCGGGTCGTCAGAAAAAGTCTGTCCCGGTTCGAGTGGCGTACGGATGGTTTTCTTTTCCAAATTCTCCAGACCGTCAAAAGGATCGACGATGGTGCCAAAATCGTCCGCATTCAGACTCACGGCCAATGCGTTGATGGTAAAATCACGCCGGTTTTGGTCGTCTTCGAGCGAGCCTTCCTCTACGATGGGTTTGCGCGAATCGAAACGATAGCTCTCTTTCCTCGCGCCGACAAATTCGATTTCCATGCCTTTGTGCTTCAGCATCGCCGTGCCGAAGCGTTTGAATA
>CALMIT010000787.1 GCA_937864255.1 uncultured Saprospiraceae bacterium | reverse complement strand
CCGGGGCGGGAGCAAACAATAATAAAACCCGCCGTAAATGCCTGAAAAGCCACCGAAGCATTTTGAGGCAGCCAGTAAATCAGCGTACCAAACGCGACCGTCAACACGACGAAAGTGAAACGCCGGCCTATCAAATCGGCGAGTTTGGAAGTGGATGATTTTTGAGCGGACTGAAAGGCATCATCGTTCCAAAGTTGGGTGAGGTAACTTTGCGATACTTTTTTTATCAAATTCACTTCTATCACTTCGCCCATTTGCCGCCCGCCGGCAAACATTTTTTCTCCCTTGATTTTTTCTACCGGCTCGCTTTCTCCGGTCACAAAACTGTAATCCACCCGCGCCCTTCCTTTCACCAAAATGCAGTCGGCGGGAATGAGTTCGCCGTGTTTTAAAATAACCAAATCACCGAGCGCCAACTTGTCAAGCGAAACTGTTTGGGTCGTTCCTTCCTTGCGCACCGTCGCAGCGATAGGAAAATACGACTTATAATCCCGCTCAAAAGAAAGATGGTGGTACGTGCGCTGCTGAAACCATTTTCCTATCAAAAGAAAAAAAATGAGTCCCGCAAAACTGTCCAGATAACCCGCGCCGGTGTGACTCAAAATCTCATAAACGCTGCGCGCAAAAAGCGCAATCATGCCAAATGCAATCGGCACGTCAAGATTCAACTCTTTATAGCGCAGACTGCCCCAGGCGGATATAAAATAATCCCGGCCGCTGTACGCCAAAACCGGAATGGAAAGCAGGATATTCAGATAGCCGAAAAGTTGTTGGAAAAAAGAACCCTGATCGCGCTCCAAACCGAGATACTCCGGGAAGCTCATCAGCATGATATTGCCAAAAGCGAAGCCGGCGACGCCGAGTTTGTAATAAAAACTGCGATCCACGACTTTTTTGCCGGTCTCATCCAGACTTTGCAGGTTGATAGCCGGCGTATAGCCGATAGACGCCAGCAATTCGACTATTTTTCGGAGTGAGGTCTGGTCGTGGCGGTAGGTCAGATAAATTTCCTTTTTTAAAAAATTGACTTTCGAATATTGGATGCCCTCGTTGAGTTTCCAAAGATTTTCGAGAAGCCAGATACACGAAGCGCAGTGAATTTGCGGCAGGTGAAAAGTAATTTTGGAAATCTCGCCGTTTGAAAAATCAATGAGCCGTTCCGTCACCTCTTCATCATCCAAAAACGCGTATTGATCCAGTTTTTTGCCTTTCAGGCTGATACCCGCATTTTTTTCAATTTGATAATAGGCACACAGGTCATTTGTATTCAGAATTTCATACACCATTTTGCAGCCGGCACAGCAAAAATCCTTTTGGTCGAAAAGAATATGCTCGTCGCGACACGTCTCGCCACAATGAAAGCAAACAGGCGGGGAGGGAATTTTTTAGTCGGTAGTATTCGCGAAAACAGCTGTTGGCCTAAGTTGGAAATATTTCGACAAAGCTACTTTAGCGGCAAGGCAGGCAAGTTGACTTTCATCCAATCAAAAGCATGATAAAAGTCATTGTCGGTGGTACTTTCAAAAAAAGAGCCTGAAAGAAAAATCCCCCAGGCCAAAAAGTTCAAAAATCTTTAAACTCATTAACCGTAACGACTGTGCAGATTATATCTGTCACCTGCTTTAAGATTAAAAAATACTTAAAAGTAAAAGCCTGCCCGAAGAGGGAAGGTGGGCAGGCTCTTTATAAAGAGAATGACATTGCAAAGACTATGACTTCAACAAAAGTCTGGTGAAAATAAATTCACCTGTCGAAATTTCCAACTTATACGTTCCCGAATTTAAA
>CALMIT010000786.1 GCA_937864255.1 uncultured Saprospiraceae bacterium | reverse complement strand
TCCCTGCACCCCGACCGCACACATATACATCACCTGCTGATTGATTCGGGCTTTTCGCACATGCAGGCTACTTACATATTGCTGGCGGTAAATGCTGCTTTTATCGTCATGGTAGTTTACCTGAACAAACTGGGAAATTTGTTTCTCCTGATATTGATCCTGACATTGGCTACGGTACTTTCTTCGGCGCTCTACTTTTCGGTGCAACGTAAAAAATTAAAAAACCAAACTTAAACTCGTCGTGATGCAAAACCTTTTTTGGGTATTTTTAGGAGGAGGGCTCGGCAGTTTGTTGCGGTTTGGAATAGCAAGTGCGATGAATAGCGCCAAAATTAATTTCCCTTTAGCCACTTTTTTAGCCAATGTCGTCAGTTGTTTTTTGCTGGGTTTTTTGCTTTCGCTTTCCTGGAAAGATCAACTTGACGATGCTTCCAAACTGCTTTTGATAACCGGCTTGTGTGGAGGCTTCAGCACTTTTTCCACATTCACAGGCGAGACTTTTCTTTTATTTCAAAACGGACATTGGTGGACTGCTTTCGCAAATATAACCGGCAGCATGGCCGTTTGTCTGATTTCTTTATATTTGGGCATCAGGGCAGGTGCCTGATTTATTTTCATTTTTGAATAACCACTCAATTTTGTAAATGGAAAAATTTACCCACGAAATACTCGACAGACTGGAAAAACTCGAGCAAAAATACGCCGTCATGGGGCAAAATATGCTCTCTTATCTTGACGGTTTGCTCCACGCCGAGTACCTGACTTATTGGGATTATATCCACCTCGACACCTTGCTGAGTTTGCAAAATCCGCGCACGCCCATCCACGACGAAAACATATTTATCACCTATCACCAAATCACCGAACTTTATTTCAAACTGATACTTCAATCCGTCGAAAGATTGAACATGGAAGCGCAGCCGACCGGACAACTTTACAAAAGACAGGTCGAACGTATCAATCGTTATTTTGAAAATCTTATCCAATCTTTTGACATCATGGTGGAAGGGATGGACAAAGACGAATTTTTAAAATTCAGAATGAGCCTGCTGCCCGCGAGCGGATTTCAGTCGGCACAATACCGCATGATCGAAATCATGAGTACCGACCTGCATCATCTGGTACATTTTTCAAAACGGGAAGAAGCCGGCCCCGATGCGCCTATCGTCAAACAATGCGAACTGCTTTACTGGCGCTGGGGCGCTTCCGAACTGGCTACCGGTAAAAAAACGCTCACCCTGCGGCAGTTTGAAGAAAAATATGCGGAGACTTTCATCCACTTTGCCGAAAAGGCAGTCACGACCAATCTTTGGCAATTGTACCTCCGGCTGCCCGAAGCAGACAGGCAGGATCAGGAATTGATAGCGCTGCTCAAACAGCACGATCTCAACGCCAACGTGCGCTGGCCGCTTTCGCATTTTCGCTCTGCCGTACGCCACCTTGATAACAAACCGCAGGTCATCGAAGCCACCGGCGGAACCAACTGGCAAAAATATCTGCCCCCTAAAAATCAACGAATCGTCTTTTATCCCGAACTCTGGAGCGCCGAAGAATTGGAAGCATGGGGCAAAACGGTTCATTTTTAAAAAACGAATCAGATGAGAAAATTTTCAGCCGATCTGGTTTATCCCGTTTCCGGAAAACCAATTTTGAACGGCGTGGTCATCACGGATGATGCGGGGAAAATTTTGGCGATAGAGCGACGCGATCAGTATGATTCTGCCGGACTTGAAATTTATAAAGGCGCTATTGTGCCGGGCTTTATCAACACGCACTGCCATCTCGAACTTTCGCACATGAAAGGCGTCGCACCGACGGGCACGGGTTTGCTTCCTTTTTTGAACACGGTGGTGGCGCTGCGCAATTTTGACGAAGAGACAATTTTGGCGGCCATAGAAGCGGCGGATCGGGAAATGTACGAAGCCGGTATTGTTGCCGTCGGCGACATTTCCAATAAAGCAGACACAGCTTCTACAAAGTCAAAAAGCAAAATCAGGTATTACACTTTTGTGGAAATGTTTGATTTTATTCAGGAGTCGCTGGCGGAGCAGACTTTTGAAAATTACTACCGGGTTTTTGAGCAGCAGAGCGATGTGAACGGCAACCGGAAAAGTTGCGTGCCACACGCGCCCTACACCGTTTCAAAAAGCCTCTTTCAAAAAATAAATTCGGTCAATCCGGAAGGTTGCACAGTCAGCATTCACAACCAGGAAACCGTACATGAAAACAATTTTTTCCTTTCCAAAACCGGCGGATTTATTGACTTTTATAAAGGTTTTAATTTTTCGCTGGACGCCTTTTCACCCAGCGGAAAAACTTCCGTTCATTACGCGCTGGAACAAATGAACCCGGATTGCCGGACGCTTTTTGTACACAACACGATGTCGGATGAAGCGGACATCGCTGCCGCTCAAAACTGGAGCGACAAAACTTTTTGGGCTACCTGCCCAAATGCAAATTTGTACATAGAAAATCGCCTGCCCGATTACCGGAATTTTCAAAACCAAAACGTGAAAATGACCATCGGCACCGACAGCCTTACGTCCAACTGGCAGCTATCCGTTTTGGAAGAAATGAAAACGATCCTCCGGTTTCAGTCTTACCTTGATTTTGAAACCGTGCTGACCTGGGCGACGCTGAACGGCGCGCAGGCGCTCGGATTTGAAGACCAACTCGGCAGTATCGAAACCGGTAAGACGCCGGGACTTGTTCTTTTGGAAAATTTGGACAGGACGGGACGTCTCCAAAGCGCCACCACTGCGAGGCGATTGATTTAAATTACATTTTCTATAGAACCGTCGGGCATCAATTCGAGAGAAAAAGTGGTGCTCGCTGTTGCGTCAAATGCGCCGCTGACAGCGTCGGATTGTCCGCTGGCGACGCCAATCGTCCAATCTTCGTCAATCGTCGCCACCGATTGAGTGATTTTTTTTCCGTCGCTGAAAGTACCGGCGATGATGCGTTGCGCAATCATTTCGCCGCGTTTGTTGTAAGTAGCCAACACGTAGCGGTAATCCATCAGTCCCGCCCGCCAAAAAACCAGCGCATGAAAACCCTCGGTTTTTGGAAAACGGAAACAGGCTATGAACTCTGTAAATTCGTCCGCTTCGTTTTCGTCGTACAAAGCAATGTACTGATCGATCATGATCTGATTGAGCGGTTCGTTTTGCAGGCTAAATTCGTGATGGGTAGATTCGCCGAGGGTCACGGGCAGCGTGACTTCCGGAAATTTTTCCAGGAAACTTTCAAATTTTACTTTCCGAGGGCTGCCTTCGCTCTTATTTTCGCCGGGTATCATGTCGCGTTTAATTTTTAATTTTTCTAAATAAAAGAAGCGCCATTAAATGTTAAAACTCCGATTGGTCAAATTCCTTTTATAAAGTAGTTTTGCGGTGCTTCGAAAACAAGCGCGAAGTTAAAATTTGAAATCAGGTCTTTTTAAAAAATCAAAAATCATAATTGCTCTATATGAGTTGGTTTACCCATTTTTTGACCTCGTCCATTGGCAAAAAGCTGGTAATGAGTTTGACCGGGCTTTTTCTGATTCTTTTTTTGGTCGTACACCTTGCCGGTAATTTGCAATTGCTCTTAGCCGACGAAGGCATGAAGTTCAATCTTTATGCGCATTTTATGACCACCAATCCTTTGATAAAAATTATTTCAATAGGATTATATGCCTTTATTTTAATTCACGCCATACAAGGCTGGATGCTTTGGAAGCAAAATAAAAGCGCCCGGGGCGATCAGGGCTATGCTGTAAAAGTAACCAGAACGAAAGGCACCAGTGGTTTTGCTTCCGGCAATATGGGCTGGCTCGGCACTATTATTTTTGTCTTTTTGCTTTTACACCTCTATCAGTTTTGGCTCCAGATGAAAATGGATGCTTTGCCTTACGCGACTTACGAGGGTGTGTCGGTGAAAAACCTTTATGTGGCTGTAGAAGCAGCTTTTAACAATCCGATTTATGTGGCAGTATATGTCGTCTCGATGATAATTATTGGCATCCATCTCTGGCATGGTTTCCAGTCTGCTTTTCAAACGCTGGGACTGAATCATAAAAAATATACGCCGCTGATAAAAACCATCGGCAAAATTTACGCTATCCTGATTCCGGCGGCTTTTGCCATCATACCAATCTTCTTTTTGCTCGGAATCAAATTTTAAAGAACACATTTTTCAAAAAGCATACTTTTTAAAATATGGCAACCCTTAACGGAAAAACTCCCCCCGGAGCATTACCTGAAAAATGGACAAAATATAAATCTACCTGCCCCATCGTAGCGCCCCACAACAAGCGCAGAATCGAAATTATCGTGGTGGGAACCGGCTTGGCAGGTGCTTCGGCTGCTGCCTCTTTGGCGGAGTTGGGCTACAAAGTCAAAGCTTTTACTTTTCACGACAGTCCCCGCAGGGCGCACTCTATCGCCGCGCAAGGCGGTATCAATGCCGCTAAAAATTACGCCAACGACGGCGACAGCGTCTGGCGCTTGTTTTACGACACCATCAAGGGCGGCGACTACCGCGCCCGCGAATCCAACGTGCATCGCCTCGCCGAGGTGAGCGTCAATATTATTGATCAGTGCGTGGCACAAGGCGTCCCTTTCGCCCGCGAATACGGTGGATTGCTGGAAACGCGCTCGTTTGGAGGAGTGCAGGTGAGCCGTACTTTTTATGCTCGCGGACAAACGGGGCAGCAGTTGCTCATCGGCGCTTACCAGGCTTTATCGCGCCAGATTTCGCTGGGTCAGGTCGAAATGTACAACCGCCACGAAATGCTGGATTTGGTCATCGTGGACGGTAAAGCGCGGGGCATCATTGCGCGCAATTTGCTCACG
>CALMIT010000785.1 GCA_937864255.1 uncultured Saprospiraceae bacterium | reverse complement strand
AAATCTTACAAAAAAATTATTTGCCCGCAAACGCGGCGGGGTCAATACCCATCAGGCACAAAAAAGCGATACCCATCAAGCCTGTCAAAATGAAAGCCATACCCAGACCTCTCAGGGCAGGTGGCACGTTGGAATATTTCATTTTTTCGCGAATGGCTGCCAGTGCTACGATGGCAAGAAACCATCCCAAGCCGCCGCCCAAACCAAAAGCTACCGACTCGCCAAAATTGTACTCGCGGGAAATCATGAACAGCGAACCTCCCAAAATGGCGCAGTTCACCGTGATCAAAGGCAAAAAGATACCCAGCGAATTGTACAGGGAAGGTGAAATTTTTTCCACCACCATTTCCACCAATTGCACCATACCGGCGATGGTAGAAATAAAAAGTATGAAGCGCAGAAAAGTCAAATCTGTCTGAAAAAGTCCGTTTTCGCCGAGCAGGTATTCGTTAAGCATCCAGTTGATAGGAATGGTGATACCCAAAACGAAAATAACCGCCAAGCCCAGACCAAAAGCCGTTTTTACGGTTTTGGAAACGGCGAGGTAAGAACACATTCCAAGAAAATAGGACAAAATCATATTTTCAATGAAAGCGGATTTTATGAAGATATTGAAAAGTTCCATGATGATTTTTTTAAAAAAGTAAGGACATTCTTAAAAATATACTTAGGAAATATCCACCAGTTTCGGATTGTGCGCGCGCTGAACCCAGATGATGATTCCTATCAAAAACAAAGCGGCAGCGGGAAGCACCATGAGGTTGTTGTTGGCGTACCAGCCAAACCAACTGCCTTCGGCTGCGGTATTGATCATGTATTGAGTCGAACTGTTGCTCGCGCCAATGATGTGCATTTCAATCGGGCTACCCGCAAATAAAGTTCCTTTTCCAAATAATTCGCGGAGGACTGCAACGATAATCAAGATCGCTCCGTAGCCCAGCCCGTTGCCGATACCATCCAAAAATGAGCGCCAGGGTTTGTTCGCCATCGCGTACGCTTCCAGACGCCCCATCACGATACAATTTGTGATGATCAAGCCGATAAACACAGAAAGCTGCTTCCAAACTGCATAATTAAATGCTTTCAAAATCAACTCAACGATGGTTACCAGCGTGGCGATGATGACCAATTGTACGATCATCCTGATCTGGTTGGGGATGGCGTTGCGCACCAGCGAAGTAGTCAGGTTGGAAAACCCAGTTACCAGGGTCACGGCCACAGCCATTACGACCGAAGGATACACCTGTGTGGTTACGGCCAGCGCCGAGCACACACCCAAGACCTGAACGGTGATCGGGTTGTTGTCATTTAATGGATCGGTCAACAACCGTTTTTCTTTCTTTCCAAATAACGGCTCCTTTTCTTTTATCGGAGCAGCTGTCGTGGTCTCAGCCATATTTTTTTAATTGTATAATTGAAATTAAAAAATGGTATTCCTTTCAAATTACTTCATACCTGTTTGTTTGTCGGCTTTGAGCTTGTCGAGGTATGGTTGATAATACTGAATGCCTCTGTCCAGCATTTCTGTCACGCCGTTGCAGGTGATCGTAGCGCCGGAAATTCCGTCCACTTCGTTGGCGGGGTCTTTGGCGCCGCCCTTGCGCACGACGACGGAAGTGAATTCGCCGGTCTGATCATATATTGTCTTACCCAAAAACTGCGCGGAGAAAGCAGGATTGTCTTTAATCTCGGCGCCTAAT
>CALMIT010000784.1 GCA_937864255.1 uncultured Saprospiraceae bacterium | reverse complement strand
TTCGGCATTTTCAAAAGCACGCGATGCCTTTTCGATGATTTCGGGATGCGCTGCTATCCTATTTATTGCTTGTTTCGCGCTACCCTGCTCCACTTTTAGGGGGCGGCTGATATTCTTTGAATCCAATTCAGAAAGGTTTTCAAAATCAAGGGCTTCGTCCTTGCCGGAAGTTTTTTTATTGTCAGTTGCTATTTCTTCTTCGGCGGCCAGCGCGAGGGCTTTCAGGTAGGTTTCAAACTTGCCCTCTTCTCCGGTTTTTACAAAAAAAGGTTCAAAATTTTGCTCCACCAAGTCCTTGATTTTCAACGGTTTGCTTTCATTTATCAGCCGGAGCAACTCGCCGATTTCGGTAGAAATGTTGCGGATGATTTTGAGGTCGGATTTGAGGGCTTCTGCGTCGCCGGACTCTTCCTGCTGCCTTTTCCGGCTGCGCAAATCCAGGTAGCTATCCTGCCAAAAATTAATGTATTTGATGATGCCGCTTACCCTGTTAAAATCTGTCTCTACAATTTCCCAAAGGTTTTTTTCGGCATTAAAAACCTTGCCCGGACACAAAATGCAAATCAGCCCTTCAGTTTCCATTTTGGATTTTACGGCAGAAAGCAAATTGAAAAGACAAAATTTAGATTTTAAAAAATTATCGGAAATCAGAAAAACAGCTGGCAGCGTCGTGCGCTGCATTTCATGCGCAAAATACTGCTTCATTGTACCGTCTGCGCCTGACAGGCTCTCAAATTCATACCCCGCCGGCGACAAAAAGGATTCCACGCTTCGGGCTTCCTCGCCGTTGACCTGGTGGTAAACCAATAAAAACTGTTTTTGTGAATCCATTTTTTTCATCGTCAATGTGCTATTCGGCTATCAACTGTCCCACAAAATTGATAAAATCATTTTTAAAATCAGCAAATTCGCTGGTAGCCGGTCCTGAAAATCCGGTATGAATACGCCTCACTTTGTCATTTTTATCCACAAAAATCATAGTCGGATAAGAAGAAATCGCATTAAGCATCGGCAATTTTTCCGCCGCTTCTTTTTTGTTCGCATAACCCGCCAGCAGCAATTCATAATCAATGCCCAGCCTGTTTTTATAAGTGCGCAGGGCGGTCATGGCCTTTTCTTTTTCCTTATATTTTTCAAAAGCCAGTCCGATCACGGCTACCTGACTACCCTGATCATGCTTCAGATATTCGAGCAAAAAATTGGTTTCATCTAGGCAATTCGGACACCAGGTGCCCATGATTTGCAAAATTTTCACCTTGCCGGAATATTGCGGCGCATCCAGCGAAATCATCTGCCCTTCCGTGTTTTCAAATGAAAATTCTATTTTTTCAAAACCATCTTTTAGGAAAGTGAGCGAATCCGGATCGGCCAATTTGGCTTTTTCATTCCTCATTGCCTCCCAGGTTGTTTTATAATGCGTGCCTGATTTGAAAGTACCAACGATAGAATCGGCGGCGAGTATTTTTCCTTCAAATAAAAAAGCGTGCGAGCCATCGAAGCACGACAGGTAAAATTTGTCGCCCTGAACTGTGCCGTCCAGATACCTGTAATCGCCCGTTTCGGTGAGGAAAGTGCCGGAAAGCTGATTGTCGTTTTGTGTGAATTCACCGACGGCGGCGTAAGGTTTTTCTTCATCAAGACCAAAAGTAGCCTGCCATTTTCCGCTCAGATCGGCAGTGGGCGGTTTTTTCAAGTTGGTAAAACGAAAATCGCGGCCGTATTCCGCCACAAAAGGGATTGAGTAGTTTTCTTTGTAATTGACCACCCACTCTCCTCTTATCACCCGCTCCTGAAACCTGCCCCGGATGTAGGAAGCAAACAGCGGAAAATCAATGCGAATGGTATCCATCGCCCGGCTGCGGTCGCGTCCGAATTTGATTTCATCCGCGCGGATACGCTCCTTGCCGTTGATGATTTCGATGTAAAAATTATCGTCGTCCGTATATTTCACTTCCATCAGAAAAGGCAACTCGGTCGAGGCAGTTTCTTCAAAAGATTTGATACTTACGTCCTCCTTTTTTTCAGCAGAAGGAGCATCGGGTGGCTGCAATTGCAAGGTGGCGCGCCAGATGCCGGGCGGCAGTTTTGTGAATGTGTTTTCCATAACCAGGCAAGCGGAAAAAAAGATACAACAAACAAATAAACTGCTTCGGATGAAAAGATTCATTAAGGCGATTTTTTGATTCAAAATTAGCGATATGATTTTGTTTCGACTGCAAAATCGGCCAAAAAAGGCAAGACTTCGGATGAATCAACCCGAAGTCTTGCCAAAAAATATTTAAACCAAAATTTTAATCATTGGATTTTTCGCCTACGAATTGGTGCTCTTTGTTTTTGAAAAGAATGTTGAAAGTAGTCAGACTGCCGTAAATCCGCGTGATGTATTGTTGCAGATTCACCTTGTCTTCATCATTCAGTCCGGTGTGGCTGTTCACGCGTTGTTCCATCACGCGCAGCCGGTCGCGGGTCATGACTATTTTATGAAAAAAGGATTCGATGGGAATTTCTTTCGGTTTATAGCTTTCGTCTTTGGGTTTCAGTATCATCAGGCCGCCCTCCCATTTGTCGCCCAAAGGCACCACCTCGGAAATATCCGACCAATCTTTCAGGATTTTTATCAGCGATTTTTCGGCTTCGGAATATGACACGCTCGCCTCCGCCGGAATCGCCTCAATAATTTCCCATTTTTCATATTCCTTGCCGACGTTTTTGATACCAAACTGCATGAAGCAAACTTCGTAAGCAGCTACATTGATTCTGATAACGACACCTTCGCCGAAAGCCGGGTGGCGCACCCGCGAACCTACACCCAAAATTTTTTCCTGACTCATATCGGTTTTATTTTTGGCATTTTTACGGGAGGATAAAATGTTTGGTTTCGGTTTCGCCGGAAATTTCAAAACGGCTTTTCTTTTTAAAAAAATCATCCATGAAAATTTCAATTGTGCCTTATCAGCCGGAGTGGCCAAAAATGTTTGAGTCGGAAAAACTGAAAATTGAACAGGCGCTGAAAGAATTGCGCCCGCGCGTGGACCACATCGGCAGCACTTCCGTAGCCGGCCTCGCTGCCAAGCCGATTATTGATATCCTCGTCGGCATTTCGTCTGACGAATTTCTCGAGCAAACGATAGCGCCAATGATCGCCGCAGGCTATACTTATTTTAAAAAATATGAATCAGGAATGCCGTACCGCCGGCTTTTTGCAAAACTTCATTCGCCCGATAATGAGCCGATCCCCGAACGCGTGATGCCCGAAGACGATATCGTCACCGGCCGGGATTTCATATCGCTCGCTAATATTCACATCATCACCGAAGGCACGGTCAACTGGAAAAGACACATTGCTTTTCGCGATTACCTGCGCAGCCACGAAAATGAACGAAACGAATACCAGGTACTAAAAATCGAAATCTCCAAACGGGAATTCAGAGATACGCCGGACTACAACGACGCAAAAAATGATTTTGTAAAAAAAGTGGAAAAAATGGCGCTAGACTGGTACGACAGTCTTTCAAAATAAAAAAGCCTCCGAACGAAAGTCCGAAGGCTGTCTGGATTTGATTGATCGGGGGATTTGCGCAGTGCTTATTTAGGCAACAAAACTGCGTCTATTGAGTGAATGACACCGTTCGATTGATAAACATCATACACATTGATGTTGGCTACATTTCCTTTTTCGTCTTTTACGGTAATATTTTTCGGACCATTCATCATGAACATCAGCGTGCCGCCGCTCACGGTTTTCAGGCTGTTCTGGCCTTTTTTGAGCATTTTAGCGAGCGCCTCAAAGTCATAACTGCCCGCTACCACGTGATAAGTCAGCACGGTCGTCAGCATTTTTTTGTTTTCGGGTTTGAGCAAAGTCTCTACCGTTCCGGCGGGCAGATTTTCAAAAGCGTCATTTACCGGCGCAAAAACGGTGAAAGGTCCTTTTCCGCTCAAAGTTTCTACCAGTCCTGCGGCTTTTACGGCAGCCACCAGCGTGGTATGTGCTTTTGAATTCACCGCATTTTCTACGATGTTCTTTTTGGGAAACATGGCTTCGCCACCCACTTGCACTGTGCCGGCCAGCGACTGTGCCTGCGTATGAAAACCGAGAGTCAAAGTCAAAAACAGGGCAACACTTTTAATTACATTTTTCATTGTCATTGAATTTTTTGGTTAATAATTTTTCGTTTTTAAAATCCATTTTACTTACGAAGTGCCGCCTGAAACCGGATTTGGCAAAAAGCAGTTTTTTAAAAAAATTTATATCCGCTGAAAAGAAAAAGCGCCGCCGGTTTCGTTTGCAAACCGGCGGCGCTTTTAATGGAAAGTCTTTAAAATGCTGCTATTTTAGGTAGCGGGCTTTGATTTCTTCGTAGGTAGGTAGCTGTTTCCAGTGCCATTTCATGACAATTTTTCCATCTTTCCAAAGTACCAGCCCGGGATTGGAACGGACGATAGTTTTTAATAAAATATCGTCGGCTACGTAAAATGGAAAGGCGCTTTGCGTGGGGGGGCGGAAGTCGTTTATTTTCCCCGGATCGGCATAAGCCGTCCCGGCATAAAAATCGTAGCCGTTTTTTTGAGCGCCCGCCGCAATCGGGTTAATGATGGCGGAATATCTTTTTTCAAAATCCGGCTCAAAAGAGTAAACTTCTTTCGATACTTCTTTGCCTTCGACCGAAGCGACGCGCTGCACCAATTGGATGCTGTCTGTACCTTCCAGCCGAATCGTGTCGGTAGCCCAGGTAGTATCCTGGACGGTGACGGTGGACTGTGTCGAGGTGCCGTAAAGTTTGTAGCTGACCACCATAAAATGATAGTTTTCATTCGATAAAATATCTTCGGTTTTGTCATTGCCTTCCAGATCGGCTACCTCAAAATCGCTCAGTTTAGTGCGCGGGATCGGGGGTTCTTAATTTACCTGTTCAAATTCCCACTCTTCTTTCGGGTAGTTTTTATACTCTTTCAAATACTGATCGGTGGGTAGTTCTACGACCTGTCCGCTTTGTTTGTTTTTCAATTTGTACGCAAGCACTTCCACGGCTTCTTCGGCTTCCTGCTCGGCAGTTTTTTTGGCGCGAACGTCGTTGCCGACGTAAAAAGGACGAAAATCTACCGGAGGCAAATTCCACACAAAATTATTGAGACAGAAAATGGCAAGGGCAAAAGTGGTAACCAGCGTGGCGGCGTTCCTGAAACGCTCCGTAAAAAGCTGGTGCATATCGCGATTTTTAAAAAGAAAAAACAGCGCAGGAATCAACAAAAACACGTCTTTTAAAAATGAAACTTTCGGTTCGAGTTTCAAAAAATCGCCGAAACAGCCGCAGTCGGTCACCTTCATGTTAGTTTCCACGTAAGCGCCCCATTTTCCAAATTCGAAAAAATTGACGCCTTGCGGCACATAGCCGGTCAGGTAAGTAAAACCGGTCAGAATCGTAAAAAAAGCGACAAGCAGGAAAAACGCCCAGGAGGTAAATTTCGGTCGCGCGCCCAAAACCAGCATCAAACCCAGCACGATTTCAAAAATAATCATGAGCACGGAGAAAGTAGCGGAATGCGAAGAAAGCCAGGGAAACATCGGCGCTAAAAAACCCAGCGCGGTGTCGCTGAAAGTGCTTTCAAATTCTGCAAAATATTGCTCCATTTTATAGGCGGTACCGAGCGGATCTATGGCTTTGACAAAGCCGGAAAAAATGAACAGTACCCCGCAGAAATTTTGGAGAAAAGACATCAGCCAGCTTTTTTGGCGCTTAAAAACAAAGCCGACCAGCAGCGTGAGCAACACCGCCGCGATGCCGATATAAAGTACAAGTGTTCCTAAACTCATGGATGAAAATTTTATTTTCAGAAAATTGGTTTGTCAAAAAAAGCCTGAATCAACTGGCTGTTTCATTAATTTTTATCAGCGCAAAAATAGCGTAATTCATGATGTCTCTGTAATTACCTTCTACGCCTTCCGAAACGAGCGTTTTACCTTCATTATCTTCTATCTGCTTGATTCTCAGTATTTTCATCAGGATCAGATCTGTGAGCGAACTCATCCGCATATCGCGCCAGGCTTCTCCGTAATCGTGGTTTTTTGCGGTCATCAGTTCTTTCGTTTTTTCCATTTCTTCTTTGTACAATTTTTCCACCTTTTCATACGGCAGTTCCAGTCCGTCCTTTTCATTCAGGCGCAATTGGATGAGCGCCATCGCTCCGTAATTGATGATTCCGACGTATTCGCCTTCGATGCTGTCGGCTATTTTTTGGGCGCCTTTTTCTTCGATACTCCTGATGCGATTCGCCTTGATAAAAATCTGATCGGTCAGCGAAGAGGCGCGCAAAACGCGCCAGGCTGTGCCGTAATCTTTGTTTTTTTTAAGAAACAAGTCGCGACATTTATCCACCGCTTTGTCATACTGCTCAAGCGTTTTTTCCACGATTTATTTTTTGGCAAAGATAATTTTTCAAAGCACTTTTCGGAACAACCGCCCCACCAGCATTATTCCGCACTTTTTTGAAACGGCTCAACAAAAATGCAGCGCCGTCGTAAAGCAATCCGTTAATGAATTTTCAAAATTGTTAATCAAAGCCTATCAGCTACATTTGCGGCGCATTGTGTCAAAATAAAACTGCGAACCTTGCTGTACCTTTTACTTTCCGTCCTCAGCTCCGTCGTACTCGGCTTCCTTTTCAAACTTTTTCCGAAGTATGGCGTCCATACTTTCCAGGCAATTATTGTCAATTATTTTGTCTGCGTGCTTTGTGGCTGGGTAGCTCTGGGTGATTTTCCCGTTCACGCAGGCATTTTGGAAGAAAACTGGTTTCCGTACGCCGTAGTGTTGGGTTTGCTTTTCGTCACCACTTTCAATTTTGCCGCTATTACTTTTCAGCGTTTTGGAATGACCGTCGGCGCGGTGATGCAAAAAATGTCCATCGTAATTTCAGTCACTTATTTCATCATCGTTTTTAGCGAATCCACGGCGACATTAAAAATCGCGGGAATTATTTTGGCGCTCGTCGCCATTCTGCTGACCAACCTGCGCGGAAAAACAAATTCCAGCCTCGTTTTACAAACGCCAAATCGTTACCTCATTTATCCGGTTTTGACTTTGCTTTTGAGTGGCGTTATCGAAATTTTGCTTTTTAAAGTGGAGCAAATCAGCGCCACGCCCGCCAATGTCCGCTTTATTTCCACCCTTTTCGGAATGGCAGCTTTGTCGGGCTTCGCTATCATGCTGCCGGCGCTCATCAGCAAAAAAATTACCTGGAATCCACACAACATCACCGCCGGAATTTTGCTCGGCATACCTAATTTTTTCAGCATTTATTTTCTTTTAAAAGCGGTGGGTATAGGCTGGGAAGGTTCGGTCGTTTTTCCGGTCAATAATGTGGCTACGATTGCCGTTTCCACGCTCGTGGCTATCTGGATTTTCAGAGAATCACTGACAAAACTGAATTGGCTGGGCGTTCTTTTCGCTTTGACGTCCATTATTTTGATTATGCTCGGAAATTGAAAAATTTGTCGCCATGCTGGATCATTACAAAACCATAAAAGAACCCGGCTTCGGAGAATTCAAGGATCGGGGCAGCAAATTTTTAGCCTTCGCGGCGCCCGTTTTTTCGGATACGGACTGCCATGATTTTTTGGAATCCGTAAAAAAGCTCCACCCAAAAGCGCGCCACCACTGCTACGCTTTCAGGCTCGGTCTGGATGGAAATTCGTTTAGAGCAAACGACGACGGTGAGCCTTCGGGTACCGCAGGCAGACCGATTTTGGGACAAATTGACAGCTTCGGACTCACGAATGTCATGATCGTTGTAGTGCGGTATTTCGGTGGCACGCTGCTGGGCACTTCAGGATTGATCAATGCGTATAAAGGCGCAGCGGAAATTTGTCTGTCGAATTGTGAAACCGTCGAAAAAATTGTGGAAGCCATTTACAGAATTCATTTTGACTATGCCAAAATGAGTGACCTGATGAACGCGCTCAAAAAATTAAACCTGGAAATCACCGGTCAAAATTTCGAACTGAATCCCAGCCTTGACGTCGCGATCCGGCTCGGCGAAGTAGCGCACACCTTGAATGAATTGAAAGCGCTGGTGGAAAAAATTCCGCTGGAAATGGCAGAAAAGATGGAAGAAATTGACGGGCTAAAATTCGAATTTCTGAGAAAAAATGCCTGACCGGCAGTATATTTTTATTTTGAAAAAGCCGTCAGTTCGGAGCTGCTTTCCAACCTGTCTTTTTTATCGTAAGTTTCTGACTTTACAAGTCCCACGCCTTTTGCAAACCACTCTTTCACCGTGAAAGTTTTTCTGATCAGCATTTTCACCTCAAAATCATAATTGATTTCCACGCAATCAAAAGTGCCTGCTTTGGTTGTAATTTTTTTCTTGCCGACTACCCTCCGGTTACTTTGATTCATACGTATGGTCATGAACTTTACGCCGTTGGTAGAAACTTCAATTTCGGTCTCACCGTCGGGCAGCGTTTCGCCCGGAGTCAGTTCGGGAGGAAAAATAGCGCCGGCGCCGGAGATGCTGATTTCTGCATTGGCTTGCATATTTGTCAGCCCAGGATTCACCAGTGAATTTATATCAAGCGTTATGACATCGTCTTTGCAGTTCATTAAAAAATCGCCGCTCGAAACCTCGTCGCCGTCTTTGTCAAGCACTACCGAATTGCTCTGAATTTCATACCCGCCAGTGGAAGACTCGGCGGCAAAATTGATAGTATTTTTCACCATTGACGACACCCGGCCTTTCGCATCGTAATGTGTCATTTCATATTTTGTGCCTTCTTCAAAAGCAAAATATTCGTTATTGCACTGCGCAATATTTTTTTCAAAAGCAGCAAAAAAAAGCAGGGAAAGAATTAAAAATTG
>CALMIT010000783.1 GCA_937864255.1 uncultured Saprospiraceae bacterium | reverse complement strand
CCGCCAGGCTTCAGGCAAATACATTTTGCTGCTGAATCCCGACACGGTCGTGGAGGAAGATACATTTAAAAAGTGCCTGGCGTTCATGGAGGCACATCCGGACGCAGGCGGGCTGGGCGTGAAAATGATAGACGGCGCGGGCAAATTTCTCCCGGAAAGCAAGCGCGGTTTTCCCTCGCCCTGGGTCGCTTTTTGCAAGTCAGCCGGGCTTTCCCGCCTTTTTCCAAAATCAAAAATTTTCAATCGCTACCACCTCGGTTTTTTGGACGAAAACGAGACGCAGGAAGTGGACGTACTGGCGGGCGCTTTTATGCTACTGCGCAAATCAGCCCTGGACAAAGCCGGGCTGCTCGACGAGGCATTTTTCATGTACGGCGAAGATATAGACCTGAGCTACCGCCTCGTGAAGGCGGGTTTCAAAAATTACTATTTTCCTGACGCCACGATCATACACTACAAAGGCGAAAGCACGAGAAAAGGCTCGCTCAATTACGTCAAAGCCTTTTACAACGCGATGATCATTTTTGCCAAAAAACATTTCACCGGCAGCCAGGCGCGCCTGTTTGTGTGGATGTTGCAAATGGCAATTTATTTCCAGGCCTCGCTGACGCTGGTGCGCAATTTTGTGAAGGCGGTTTGGTTGCCGCTGCTGGATGCGCTGTTCATGTTAGCGGGCATGATTGTCCTGAAAAATTTTTGGGCGGATTATTATTTTCAAAACCCCGGCTATTTTGACCAACCCAAGTTTTATTTTTTCAATATCCCGCTGTACATCGGCATCTGGCTGAGCAGTATTTTTCTCAACGGCGGCTACGACAGTCCGGCGAGCAGTCACCGGCTGGTGCGCGGCATTCTCACCGGCACGCTGGTGCTGGCGGCTGTGTACGGTTTTTTGCCGGCGGATTACCGTTTTTCGCGGGCTTTGATTGTGTTGGGAGCGGTTTGGGCGCTGTTGTCGGTGGTGGGTTTGCGGGTGTTGATTCATTTTTTAAAGTATAAAAATTTCGACCTCGGCGGTCAGCGAATTAAAAACCTGCTCATCGTCGGCAATCAGTCCGAATCAGACCGGGTGTTGAAATTGCTCCAACAGGCGGGCGTGCAAAAAAACTTCATCGGCAAAGTTTCTCCCGGCGACGATTTTGATAAAAAAGCATTTCTGGGTAGCATCGCCGTGCTTGATGATCTGGTACATATTTACAATGCAGACGAGATTATTTTTTGCTCATCAGACGTAAGCGCCCAGCAAATTATGACCTGGATGACGCGCCTGAGTCCGGCGGTAGAGTTTAAAATTTTACCGCAGGAGAGTCTCAGTATCATCGGCAGCAGTTCCAAAAACACGCCCGGCGAATTGTACACCATTGATATTCGGTACGCCATTGCCACGCCCGAAAATCGCCGCAATAAACGCGCTTTTGATTTTTTCAGCGCACTTTTGGTGCTGCCGCTTCTGCCTTTTTTGTGGTTGTTTTCAAAATCGTACGCCAAAATTTATAAAAACTGGTGGCGCGTGCTGGCGGGGAAAAAGACCTGGGGGGGGTATACTCAAAAAAACGCCGGCAAAGAAAAATTAACGCATTTGAAAAAAGGCGTGTTCACACCGCCCGACGGACTCCGGCTCAAAGAAATGGATGGAGCGACTACGCAACGCCTGGATTTTTTGTACGCAAAAGACTACACTACCTGGCGCGATTTGTCCATACTTTGGAAAAAACTCTTCAGCGTCTGAGACCACCTTTCATCCCCGAATGTTAAAATTTGTAACTATACAAAAGGTCGGACGTCAGTTTGGCGCAACTTCGCATCAAAGTTGTTGTCAGTTTCCTACATCGCTTCAATTTTATTTTTTTACCATAAAAATCACCTGCCATGACGAAATCTCGTACACTTCTTTTGAGCAGTCTGCTCGGTTTTTTTGGCTTAGCTTTTACAAATCAAATTTCGGCGCAAGCCAACACGCAAGGCGAAACAATTATCATCCAAAAAGTCAGGGATGACAACGGACAAGTTGTCGTGAAGAAAAAAAGAATTAGCTCCGGTGAAAATATCCAGGCTATTGTAGAAAAAATGGGACTTAATGACCAAAACGCCCAAAACGTTGAAGTTCAAATAGTTACTTCCGGTCAAAATGCCGAAAATCACACTTCGGTAATGACCGAGCCAGGCGATGAGACCATTATCTGGGTGCGCCAGGCAGTTGAACCCGGCGATGAAAATAGTACTTCCGAAACTTTCCACCTTACCATGAAAGGCGATGGAGAATCTTTGAAAAAAGATTTTGAGCAGCATTGGAAACATAAAATGGAAAAACAAGAGCCGCGCCCGCTGCTCGGCATTTATCCGGGCGGATACGCGGAAGGTAAGGGACTTGAAATTGCTGGTATCGTGGAAGGAAAAGGCGCGCAGGCAGCCGGTATGCAAGCCGGTGATATATTGGTGTCGGTAAATGGAAAATCAACCAAAAGCGTCGGACAGTTGCAAACGGCACTTTCCGAATTCAAACCCGGCGACAACGTATCTGCCGTTTATCTGCGCGATGGCAAAGAAATTCAAACGACGGTCAAACTTTCCGAAAATCGTTCATTTTATTATAACA
>CALMIT010000782.1 GCA_937864255.1 uncultured Saprospiraceae bacterium | reverse complement strand
AAAACTCATGGCTTCCTCCTCGATGGTTTTGGCTACCTCCGTTTTGCTGGCACTTTATGTCTTTTTGATTCTCTGGCTCGTCGTACGCGGCGCTTCCAAAACCAAATCCATGGCAGATTATGCCGTGGGCAGCGTGCGTTTTTCGCCGCTCACGGTCGGGCTGTCGCTCGCGGCTTCCATTACCAGCGCGGCTACTTTTATCATCAATCCGGGTTTCATCGCGCTGTACGGTTTGAGCGGGGTGCTGGCGATGGCGGTGGTTTTGCCCATCGCGCTTTTTTTGTCGCTGATTATTCTCACCAAAAGTTTCCGCAAACACGGCGCGTCGGTCAAAGCGCTCACGATGGCGCAATGGATCGGCAAGCGTTACGAAAGCCGCAATTTTGCACTGTTTTTCGCTTTTTTGTCGCTGCTGCTGCTCACTTTTATCGTGCTGATTTGCGTCGGCATGACCAAAGTTTTGGCAAAAGCGCTGAACGCTTCCGAACTGTATGTGCTGATCGGCATCGTCGTTTTTGTATTTGGTTACATGATGTTCGGCGGCGCCAATTCGATGGTTTATACCAACACGATCCAGGCGCTGCTCATGCTGGTGGTCGCCTTTATTTTGCTGGGTTCGGGTTATGAACATTTTAGCCAGGGCGTACACGGTTTCCTCGACAAACTGAGCGCCATTGACCCGAATCTCACAAAACCGACCAACCCCGCGAGTTTTCTTTTCCGCGATTATTTTGAAATCATTTTTTGCAATTTTGTGGTGGGCGTAGCCATCGTCTGCCAGCCGCACATCATCACCAAATCGCTGCTGCTCAAAGAAGAAAGCGAGGTCAATCGCTACCTTTTTGTGTCCATCTTGGTGGAGGCGATTTTTTTTATGGTGGTGGTCACCGGCTTGTATGCGCGCCTCACCTTTCCCGACCTCACGGCAGACGGCGCCCCGCTGAAAATGGACGGCATCATCTCCGCGTACGTGGTGCGCGAGTTTCCGATTTATGTCGGTTTGCTAGTGATTATGGGTTTGCTTTCCGCGGGACTTTCCACGCTCGAAGGCTTGATTCAATCGGTTTCCACCACCATCACCTCTGACATTATCGAGCCGCTTTTCGCGAAAAATTGGACCATGCCGGAGCAAAAAGAAAACCGGCTTTTCTGGTTGAATAAAATCGTCATCGCCGCGCTGGCGCTGGCTACCATTTTGATTTCTTACGACCAACTCGTCAATCCGAGCCTGAGCGTCGGCATTTTCGCGCAGAACGGCGTGTATGCTTATTTTTCGGCAGCTTTTGTACCCGTTTTATTCGGTATATTTTTCAAAACTACGCCGCGCTGGATTCCGTTTTTTGCGTCGGCGCTGGCGGTGCTGCTTCATTTTTCCATTTATTACGGCAGTATCGGCGCGGATATGCAGGCGCCCGTAAAAAATCCCGCCAT
>CALMIT010000781.1 GCA_937864255.1 uncultured Saprospiraceae bacterium | reverse complement strand
ATTGTACGGCAAGGAAAACTGGCTGGAAAAATTGCCGCCCTACCAGTCGGGCGGTGAAATGATAGAAGAGGTGAGTTTTGAAAAAACAACTTTCAATGGGCTGCCTTTCAAATTTGAAGCAGGCACGCCTGATATTGCCGGCGCCGTGGGGCTGGCTGCCGCCATTGATTATCTACAAAAATTTGACCGCTCCGAGTTGGAGGAATACGAAACCGCACTCATGGCTTACGCGACCGCAGGTTTGGAAAAAATTCCGGGGCTGCAAATAATCGGAAAGGCGGCGGAAAAAGTCGGAGTCATTTCTTTCAACCTGGAAAAGACGCATCCATACGACGTTGGGACAATTTTGGATAAATTGGGTATTGCCGTCAGAACCGGACATCACTGCACCCAGCCGCTGATGAAAAAATTTGGAATACCGGGTACTGTCCGCGCCTCTTTCGCTTTTTACAATAATTTTGAAGATGCCGACAGGTTGGTGAAAGGCGTTGAGCGGGCAGTAAAAATGTTAAAAGCGTAAAACGATCATGACTATCAATGCCATTCAGGACGAGATTATTGAAGAATTTGCCCTTTTCGACGATTGGATGGACAAATATGATTACATCATCGAACTGGGAAAATCGCTCCCGCTGATTGATGAAAAATACAAAACCGAGGATTTTTTGATAAAAGGCTGCCAGAGCAAAGTGTGGTTGCACGCTGGTCTTGAGGATGGAAAGGTCATCTTTACGGCAGACAGCGACGCGGTAATTACGAAAGGAATTATTGCCTTGCTCATCCGCGTTTTAAATCATCAAAACCCCGAAGATATAGCCCTGTCCGACCTGTATTTCATTGAAAAAATCGGTCTGAAGGAACACCTCTCCCCCACCCGTTCCAATGGGCTTTTGAATATGGTCAAACAATTAAAACTATTCGGTCTGGCACTTCAGGCAAAATCGTAGAAAATGGAAAAGTCAGAACTGGAAGAGAAAATTATCGAACAAATCAAGACCGTTTTTGACCCGGAAATACCTGTGGACATTTACGAACTGGGATTGATTTATGACATAGCCATTGAAAATCAAGGACTTGTAAAAATAAAAATGACGCTGACCACGCCAATGTGTCCCGTCGCAGATTCGTTGCCGCTCGAAGTTCAGCAGAAAATTTTAGCCATTGAGGGTGTTGAAGACGTTGATTTGCAGGTAGTTTTTGACCCGCCCTGGTCAAAGGAAAAAATGAGCGAAGAAGCCAGATTTGTCCTCGATATGTTCTAATTTTTCTTTTTTTCAATAAAAAAATCTTCCGGCTGCCTGAAAATTTTCTCTACAATCCCGGAAGAATCGCTCGAAAAATAAGTCCCTTCATTATCGCTGCTTTCCAACACGAACGGACCTTTGAGTACGGTGTCGCGATAGCAACTGATTTCGAGTGGTTCGAGGCGGTTTTCGATTTTTAAAACCACTTTTTTAATGAAATTTTTTTCTTTTGAAAGCTCGTCAAAATTATCTTCAAAATCGGGAGAACTCAGACGCTCAAAGGCTTGCAGATAGTTTTCCACCTTAGCCGAATCCAAATCCTGCTGCCCGTCAAGCAGCCATTGTCCCATCTCATTTTTTGAAATCAGATAAGCCGTGTCTTTGTTTTCAAATTTTATTTCTGTGATTTCTGCTGCCGGCGCCTCAGCCAAAACCTGGTTTCTGAAAGCATCAAATCCGCGCCCGAAAACTACCGCCAAAAAGCTGTTCACGGCATAAATTTCATCGTCGCCCTCCATCCTGACAAATGAAGTCATAGTCTGATTTTGCTGATTGAAATTAAAGCGGCCGATGATGAAAGACTCCTTCAGTTTTGAATTTTCATACACTTTGATTTTTGTCCCAAGCGAATCGCTGACTTCATAAGACGCCCATTTGTCCGGCGTTTTCGCGACGATACCGGTCGCGCGGATGTGGCAAATCTGGCTCAGAATAGCCGAAATGGTTTCGGTTTTGGCTTTAACAGATTTACCTGCCTGGCTTACAATCCAGTCTTCGCCCTCTTTTTTTATCTGGATTTCTTCATCCGCTTTTATCCGGAAAACGATCTCGTTGACAGCAAGCGAATCAAGGCTCACAAGCTCCGCGTTAAAACTCCTTTCTTTTGACGAACAGGCATATTTATTTGTAAAATACAAACCGACAAGCGCGACGAAAACAAGCCACAAAAATTTACTGCTCTTCATAGTTTGTTAATTGTAATTTTCCTGCATACGCCGGTACCTGAGCGCTCTTTGCTTTTGGAATCTGATGAAGCCATAAATCAAAACCAGTAAAATCGGCAATAAAAAATTCAGATATTTAAGCAAAGTGCGCGTGCCGTCTTCCAATGGGTCAATAGGCCGGGTGGTCGCGCCTTTCGTGCGCAAATCAATCAATCCGGTATCGTCGCTAAGCCAGTCTATTCCGTTCACCAAAAAATTGATATTATCGGCATTTTGCCCTCTTTGTCCGCTGATCGGAAAGTCGCCGTCGCCCACTAAAATAATTTTCCCGCCCGATCCTGGCTCCAAAACGCCGGCCACGACAATATTGGAAAGTGGAAAATCGGCCGTCGTCCAACGACGCATAATGTCGAACGTAACCGGAGCCGGTTCGATGGCGGATTGCCGCGACGTGTAAGCAATCGGTGTAAATTTTACGTTGCCAATCGGCTTGACCGGGCTTCCAAAAGTCAAAACAATCTGCTCAATTCCTTTCGCAACCGGGTGATCGGCAAAATTGCTGATCAAAGGCAGGTAAGGAAAAGCCACCGGCGTCTGCATGGTAAAAAATCCGTTTTGCTGAGAAATGGTCACCGAGCCGCACTGCTCGTCCAAAACAAAACTCGGCTCTACCTCCAGACCTTTCGCACGCAGCCATTCGGCAAGCCCGATATCAAAAGGAAAACCACTTTGGTTTTGCAAATCGCCTTCCACCGCATTTATCGCCAGATACAAATTACCGCCCGCCTGCAAATAAGCGTCTATTTTTGAAAGTTCGACCGCCAGAATGGTGTCTTTTGGCGCTATGAGCGCAACGGTTTTAAATTTCGGTTCAATCGTTTCACTCGCTTTTAAGTCAATTTCCTCCACATTGTACAAAATAGACAATTGCTGAAATGCCTGTCCCAGTTCCTGCAATCCCGGCCCGCCGAATCCTGTCAAAATTCCTATCGAAGGTTTGTCCACCACAGCCATTTTTTTTATACCTGTGGAAAGTGCGTATTCCATCGCCATGCCGGGTTGAATGACCGGAATTACGTCCTGCCTCGAACCCATTTTCATCACCGCGCCCAGAAAAGCCTGCTGCGCTTTCATCTGATCTTTTTCGCGCACATTGATCATGACCGGCTGAATACCTGCCTGAGCAGCCTGCTGCTTTTGCTCGTCAGTGACCGGATTTACAAATTCATAATCCACAAAACCGTTTGAAAGATTGGCGTACTCCACCAGCAAATCCTGAAAATCGCGTTTCACTTTCGCGACGTCAGTGGGCAGGTCTTCCGAAAAATAGGCAGTGATGGTGACCGGCTCGCCGCCATCTTTCAGGCTGCGCAAAATGTCTTTGGTCGCTTTACTGAGCGTAAACTGCTTATCCTCGGTCAAATCATACCGCAAAAAAAACTGCCTGGACAAAAAATTGAGGGCTATCAAAATTCCAATGACAGGTAAAATATTGGAAAGGTTTTTCATGGCAAATATTTGATTTTTAGATTCACTATCTGGCTTTTTGCAAATTCCGCTCCGCCAGCAATGTTCCGATAATGATCAAAGAGAAAAAATAAATCAAATCTTTTGTGTCAATCACTCCCCGCGAAACAGAGTCAAAATGATTGCTCAGACTCAGACCGTCCAATATCTCGCCCAGCCAGCCCGAGGAGCCGGAAGCCAGAATACCGAACACAAACTGAAAAAAGATGCCGATAAACAGCGCCAGCAAAAATGCGACGATTTGATTGTTGGTAAGACTGCTGGCAAAAAGTCCGATACTGATATATGCGCCGCTCAAAAGTAGCAGACCCAGGTAGCCGCTGATCGTAGCGCCGTGGTCTATTTTGCCGATATTGGCTACTGTCAAATAATAGGGCAGGGTGAAAAGCAGCGCGAGGCAAACCATCAAAAAACAGGAAAGCCATTTGCCAAGCACTATCTGGCGTTCGGTCACCGCCTTGGTCATCAGCAATTCAATAGTTCCGGTTTTGCGCTCTTCTGCCAGTTGGCGCATGGTGAGCGCAGGTATGAAAAAGAACAAAGTCCACTGCGCTACCCCAAAAAAAACGAGCAGGTCAGCCTGCTTTCGCAAAAAAATATCAGCGCCGAGTATCCACGTAAACAAGCCGCTGAAACCCAAAAAAGCGACGAGCAAAATATAGGCTATCAATGAATCAAAATAAGAGCTGAGTTCTTTTTTTGCGATGGTCCAAATCGGATTCATAGTCTGAATTTCTTTAAAAAATTAATTAACAGTCAGTCCTCTGAAAATATCTTCCAAACTGGCTTCCAGCGGTATCATCTCGCTCAGTATCCAGCCATTTTTTACACACATTTTAAAAATGTCCCGGTTGGAAAAAACTTCCGGCTGGCTTTGCACCTCGAAGCGATTTTGTTCCTTTTCCAAAATATCCACTGCGGCTACGGAGGTCAGCGCGCGCAGTTTTTCAAAAATATTGTCCACTTCGCCCTCCTCGATCCTGATGCGCAAAACCTGCTGTCCCTGCGCCTGTTTTCGAAGCGTCGTGGGCGTGCCGTCCGCCACTATTTGACCGCGATTGATTATCAAAATCCGGTCGCAGGTAGCTTCCACTTCCGGCAAAATGTGGGTACTCAAAATCACCGTTTTTTCACGTCCGAGTTTTTTGATCAGTTCTCTGATCTCCACGATCTGGTTCGGGTCAAGCCCGGTGGTCGGCTCGTCAAGAATCAAAATTTCCGGGTCGTGGATCATCGCCTGCGCCAGCCCGACGCGCTGTCTGAAACCTTTGGACAGTTCGCCGATTTTCTTGTGTTTTTCTACATTCAGCCCGCATACTTTTACCATTTCACGCACCCGCGTCGGAATCTGTTCCCACCCCATTCCCTGTAAGGAAGCGCAATAGTCGAGATAATCCATGACCGGCATATCGAGGTATAGCGGATTGTTTTCGGGCAGGTAGCCGATTCGTTTTTTTGTAGAAATGTCCAGATTCGTGCTGCCGCCGATTTCGATGCTGCCGGCGTCAGGTTCGAGGTAGCCGGTGATCATTTTCATCGTGGTACTTTTGCCGGCTCCGTTGGGTCCCAGAAAACCCAAAATTTCTCCCGTTTTAACTTCGAAAGAAATGTTGTCAACAGCTTTTTGCAAACCATAGCTTTTGCCGAGGTTATTGATTTTTATATCCATGCTCAAAAAAATTTGTGTTGCTGGAAAAGGACTTTCGCGCGGCAGGAATTTTTGATACTTCCAAAATTGATCTTCCTTGCCACGCAAGTTGTCCTCATTGAAAGCAGGCGCAAAAATAATTGTTTTGACATTTTTGTCAAGTTTGAAAACGCCTGATTTTGGAACAAGTCGTCTTTGTTTTCGTAAGGTCGTTTACAATTTTACAATACCTCATTTGAATTAATCACCATGAGAAATTTAATTTTTGCAGCAATTCTGATTTCTTTTCAAGCCTGCCAGACTCCGACCGAACCAAGTGCAGATACAAAAACGACCAACTGGGGCGGTTATGAATTGGAAAATGTAGAAGGCACTGACTATAAAATAGCCCTGAAAAAAGGCGACGGCGGTGAAATCCTGGAGCGCGGTATTGTCAGAAATTTTATGCGTAACGGCGCCTGGATGACCTATCATCAGGGCGAAGATGCCGGAAAAATAAAGACGCTGGTAACTTACATGGACGACCAGTACAACGGCGTTTATCTTGAAATAAGCGACCGCGGACAGCTAAAGCTGGAAGCAACTTACGCCAATAACAAGTTGAACGGCAGGTGGGCAAAATATCACGCCGGCTGGCTAAAAGAGGAAGCCAATTATAAAAACGGCCAACTCGACGGGGTGTACAAAGCATATTACGACGGCTCAAAGCAATTGCTCAAAGAGGCTGAATACAGAAACGGCGTGCAGGAAGGTTTCTACAAACAATACGGCGAGGACGGGAAATTGCTTTTGGAGTACGTTTTCAAAGGCGGGCAAAAAATAGACGGCGGGATGACTCAGTAATTATTGCCGTGGCTTTGAAATTGCTGTTCAAATTCGATTTCTTTCAACAGTTTTTGGCGGTCGGGAGGAATTTCGCGCTTTCGGTTGAGCACCTTTTCCAATTCAGAACGATTCTTATTATTGCACAAAAACTGAAATCCGGCCAACTCGATAAATTTTTCCATAACACAATTTTGCACCAAGTTGGAAAAACAAATTGAATAAAATCCGCCGCCCGTGACCGGATTCATGAATCTGAACTATTCTAAGAATTTTTTCCGCTTGCTGTGAGAAATTCCGCCGGAGTCATTCCTGTGAATTCTTTAAAGACTTTGTAAAAAGTGCTTTTGTTGCGAAAGCCGCATTGCAACGCGATTCCAAAATGCGTAAAATTCA
>CALMIT010000780.1 GCA_937864255.1 uncultured Saprospiraceae bacterium | reverse complement strand
AGGTGCCAAGCCGCACGCCTTCGTCGGTAGCTACCACATTTGTTTTGTCCTGCCTCCGGTTATTTTCCACCCACACTTCTTCCACTTTCACCGGCACGATTTCGGCAGCGAATTTTCCTTCCATTATCGCTTTGCCGGCCAGTTGATGAGAGCGGTAAGCAAACTCATCAGACTGTTCGCGGCTGATATTGAATTTTTTGGCTACTGCTTCGGCGGTCAGTCCCATGCTCGCCAGATAATCCGGCGTGGAACTCGCCACTTTATAACTCGGCGCCAGTTTGTAGCCGGTCATCGGAATCATACTCATGCTTTCGGCGCCGCCGGCGATGTACATTTCGCCCATTCCTGCGCGAATTTTTGCCACGGCGATGGAAATGGTTTCCAGCCCGCTGGCGCAATAGCGGTTTACCGTCATGCCCGGCACTTCTTTACCCAAAGCCCGCACGCTTATCTGCCGCCCGATTTGCAAACCCTGCTCACCTTCCGGGTTGGCACAACCTACGATGACGTCGTCCACCATTTTCGGATCAACTTCAGGCGTGTTGTCCAGCAGGTATTTGATGATATCCACCGCCAAATCGTCCGAGCGATAATTGCGAAATCCGCCCTTTCCCGCTTTTCCCACGGCGCTTCTGTATGCTTTTACGATGTATGCTTCCATGATTTTAGATTTGAGACGCTAAGAATCTGAGATTTTTAGATTTGAGATTAGTAGATTTTTGAAATAGACACTATATATTTTTAAGAATACTATTTTTAAAACCATACAGTAACTTTTGTACTTCATCAATTTTTAAAAGTAAATTTTTGCCATTTTCAAAAGTCAAGAATTTTAAATCTTGTGCTAAAATAATTTGATTTTCAAGCTCGGTCGCTGAGCCAAGCGCTATATGTAAAAATTGGATTAACTGTTTATCAGTACTTCTGCCGCATCCTTCTGCAATATTTGAACTTATTGAAACAGCCGCTCGACGAATTTGTAATGTAAGTCCAAAAATTTCTTCTTTCGGAAAACGCTGGGTAGAATGATAGATAGTTTGAACCAATTCTCTACTCTTTTTCCAGCATTTCAGTTCTTTAAAGTTGTGCATTTTCATAGATTTTAATTGTCAAAAAGTCTCGTATCTCATATCTGATAGTCTCACATCTGGCATCTAAAAATCTAAAATCTAATTCCTCAAAGGCTTACCCGTCTGCAACATCTGCTGAATACGTTCGAGGGTTTTTTGCTCGCCGCAGAGACTCAAAAACGCCTCCCTTTCAATATCCAGCAAATATTGTTCGCTCACTTTTTGAGCGCCTGTGAGGTCGCCGCCACAAAGCACCCAGGCAATTTTGTGGGCGATTTTTATGTCGTGCTCGCTGGCCCAATTGCCGAGGCGAAGTTCATTGGCGGCTACGTAGAGCGAAGCCAGACCCTGCCGGCCCAACACCAAAATATCTGATTTTGGAATCGGCTGCGTATAATTTTCTGCCAGTTCCAACACTTTCTTCTTTGCTTCGCCGATATTCCTGGAAGTATTCACACACACTTCATCTTTCGGCGTGAGATAGCCATAGCGAAATGCCTCATAAGCCGAGGTAGCTACCTGCGCGGTCGCGATGGTTTTAAAACTTTCAATCAAAGTCGGAATCTGCACGTCGCCTTCTTTAAACGATTCGGAAGTGCGCAACGCAAATTCTTTCGTGCCGCCGCCGCCGGGAATCAACCCGACGCCCACTTCAACTAGTCCGATGTAACTTTCTGCCGCACAAA
>CALMIT010000779.1 GCA_937864255.1 uncultured Saprospiraceae bacterium | reverse complement strand
CCGGCGGTTTTGGCGGCTATGATTTGTATTCTTCGGTATTAAAAGATGGTTACTGGACTTTGCCGGCCAACCTCGGGCCGCTTATTAATTCCGGTTTTGACGAGACAAGCCCGTTTTTATGCAAAGACGGCGTCACGCTTTATTTTAGCAGCAATCGCAGCGAGCAGAGTTTTGGCGGGCATGATATTTTAAAATCCGTGTTTGATTACGAGACAGGAAAATGGTCGGCGCCCGAAAATCCGGGACTTCCGCTCAACTCTGCCGGCGACGATTTATATTTTCGACTTTCGGCGGATGGTGCGCGCGCTTTCTTCTCGTCTACCCGCAAAAACGGAAAAGGCAAAAGTGACATTTATGCTGTCTTTTTTAAAAACGCGCTGACCGAAATGCGGCCGGAAACGGAAGTCGTGACTTTTGCCGAAAATCGCTACTCCGGTCGAAAACCTTTGAAGACAATTCCGGGTAAAGATTTTTACAAAGAGTGGCATTTTGAAAACATACGTTTTGAGCCGAATAGCAGCGAAGTAGCGGCTTCCAGCCTGAAAACCCTGGATAAGATTCATACTTTTTTAAATCATTTTCCACAGACAAAAGTGCTGCTTACGGCTTGCAGCGCACAAAAATCCGATCCTTATTTTTTGGCAAAAAAGGCGGAAAAAGTGGCTTTGTATTTATCAGAAAAAGGGCTTGAAATGTCCGGGATACTGGTTCGCGGCTGGGACGGCTACTTCGTGGCCGGTACGGGAAAGTCGGTTCAGGCGGGCGATTTTGTTGAAGTTTACTTTTCAAATACGGCGGCAACTTTGCCTCCTCTCGCTTACGCCGAAAAACAAATAGGGCAACTAAAAGGGCTTTCTTACAAAGTGCAGATAGCTTCCGGCGAAAATTATGAGAGCGATTTTTTGAGCAAATACCCGAATGCCACAGTCGAAAAAACATTTTCAGAATCATCTTACCATTTTACAGTCGGTCTGTATCCAACTTTTTATGCTGCAGATCAACTCAGAAAACAACTGCTGAAAAAAGGAATGCTCGGCTCAAAAATCATCCCGTACATAGACGGTTTTCGGATTGACGAAACCGAAGCGAAAGAATTGGTGAAAACTTATCCCGACCTGAAAAACTACCTGGCTTCGCGCAAGCGGTGATTGATTTTTCTATCCTTTTACACCCAAATCTCCGAACCGATATTTTTTAATTTGGAAATGACCGCCGCCGGATTGTCCGCGCCGAAAACGCTGCTGCCCGCCACCAGCACATCTGCGCCGGCCTGCAATATTTTTTCGGCATTTTGAAGCCCGATGCCGCCGTCCACTTCGATGTACGGCGAAAGGTTGCGCTCAATGAGCCGGCTGTGCAGTTGTTGTATTTTGAGCAGTGACTGGTAAATAAATTTTT
>CALMIT010000778.1 GCA_937864255.1 uncultured Saprospiraceae bacterium | reverse complement strand
TGAAGTAAGAACTGACGGAACAGATCGTCAGCTTGAAAAAGAAAAATTTAAAAAACACGGACTATGCTGTCAAATCCGTGCAGGATCTTTTTGCGCCGGAAGTGCTGCAAAATGCGCTGGTCAAAACCGGAAATTATTTCCGCTCGGCAGTGGCGCTAAATCTCGGAAACGGGAAATTTGAATTAAAAAATCTGCCCGAGAAAGTTCAATTTTCTTCGGTCAATGCTATTTATTGCCACGATTTGAATGCGGATGGCAAAACTGATCTGGTACTGGGCGGCAACGAGTCCGGCTTCAAGCCGCAGTTTTCAAAACTGGATGCCAGTTTCGGACATATTTTGCTTGGCAAAGGCGACGGCACTTTTGATTATGTGGACAATTGGGATTCGGGCTTTTTTGTAAAAGGCGACATCCGCCAACTGTCACCCGTGAGTTTTGGAAACGAACATTTCCTGCTTTGTCTGCTCAATAACCAAAAACCAAAATTTTTTAAAATAAAAGGTGACTGACCCCGATTTCTGCATTATCCTTCTGAACACAAAAATGTACTCAACGAAATGGAATTTTGCTTCCGAATGAAATACCTGCTGCTCTGCCTTTTGCCTGTTTTCGCTTTGATGACAGCTTGCCGGCAGAATGCTGCTACGAGCGACGAACCTGCCGAGCCGGTTTTTGAATTATTGGAAAAAGAGCAGACGGGGTTGGATTTTCAAAATCTTCTGGAGCAAAGCAAAGAATTCAACGTGTTCAATTACATGTATTTTTTTAATGGCGGTGGGGTAGCGGCTGCCGATTTTAATCAGGACGGGCTGGTAGATTTATATTTCACCAGCAATATGGGGCCGAACAAACTTTTTTTGAATGAGGGCAATTTGAAATTTCGCGACGTCACCGAGCAAGCCGGCGTAGCCGGGCTGGACGGCTGGACTTCCGGCGCTTCGGTCGCCGATGTCAACAGCGACGGGCTGCTTGATATTTACGTGGGCATGGTCAGCGATTTTGAGATTTTAAAAGGACAAAACCAACTTTTCATTTGCACGGGCATCGAAAACGGCGTGCCGGTTTTTGAAGATCAGGCAGGTTTTTACGGACTGGATTTGGTTGGCTTTTCCACACAGGCAGTATTTTTTGACTATGATGCCGACGGCGATTTGGATATGTTTCAACTAAATCATTG
>CALMIT010000777.1 GCA_937864255.1 uncultured Saprospiraceae bacterium | reverse complement strand
TACCGGCGCCAATTTGGGTTTGGGCTACACGGACGAAATTTATCTACCCAATAATTGCTGGATTTCTATCAATGGCGACCCCTGGGCAAACCCCGAATCGTTTGATTTTCAAATCGCTTACCAGATTCGATTGCAAAACGGACTTTCCAACCACCTGGTCACTTTCACCGTGGATATTAGCCGCGAAACAGTTTCGCCGGAAGGCGTTTATCTGGGTTATGCAATTGAGGGGCAGGCGCTGGATTCGTTGAGGCTGGAAGATGCGGGCAACGGCTTGTATAGCGGCTCGCTCGTGTTTCCTTCGCTGAGTAAATTGCAGTATCTTTTTATGAACGATTTTCCATTTATAAGCAATGCCGAACAGGTTCCGGCAGATTGCAGAGCGTTTTATCAAACCATTCCGGTGCGGCATTTTCAAGTGGGTTTTGCTGACGTCAATTTGCCGAAAGTTTGCTTTGGCGAATGTTCGATTTGTCCGCCGCCCCCCTGCGACGATCCCGACCTTTTGATTTGCGATTATTTTGAAAATTATAACCCCGGCAACCTTGATCCGCAGTCAGATATTTGGGGCGTGTGGGACGGTATCGGCGGCGACGGAGAAGTCAGCAATGATCGCGCTTTCAGCGGCATGCAATCCATGAAAATACTCGGCACAAGCAATCAGGGCGGTACTGCCGACGTGATACTTGACCTGGGTGAATATACGGACGGGCGGTATAGTTTGGAAATGCGAATGTACGTTCCGGCGGGCAGGCAGGCGTATTACAATGTTCAACACGATTTGAATCCGCACATTTGGGCGAGCGACGTTTATTTTGAAGCCGACGGCAGCGGAAGAATCGCCGTCAACAGTCTCGATGATTTTACTTTCAATTACACGCAGGATGATTGGGTGGTTGTTTTACAGGAATTTGACCTCGACCGCGACAGCACCTGGTTTTGGGTGGACGGAAATCTGGCCGGCAGTTGGAAATTTAGCCTCGGCGAAGACGACAATACCGATCCGGTCGCCCCGCTGCAATTGAGCGGCGTGAATTTTTATCCCGCCAATACGAACTACCTTTTT
>CALMIT010000776.1 GCA_937864255.1 uncultured Saprospiraceae bacterium | reverse complement strand
TTTTGACGCCACGGGAGTGCATGTGGGCGATGCGGCGCAGACGCAAATCGGCGGTTTGGTTCGCTATGAGCCGAATAAAGGGCTTTATTTCAGATTTAAAGGCACTTATTTCGGAAGGCACTGGTCAGATTTTCAGCCGGAAGACTTGCGTCCGAGTACCAGCACGGCGGGAAAAGATTCGTGGCAATTGCCTGATTATACAATTTTCGATTTTCACACGGGTTACGGTTTTAAAATCGCCGCGTCGAGAATTGATCTGAGATTAAATGTGCTGAATGTTTTTGACAAAGTCTTTTTGAGCGACGGGCGAAATAATGACAGTTTCAATAGTCCGGCATTTTCTGATTTTGATGCAAAATCGGCTTCGGTTTTCTTCGGGCAGGGCCGGCGCTGGACGGCATCTGCTAGCATTTCTTTTTAAAATGAATTTTTTAAACAAAGTATAAATCATGAAAAAGATCTTTTTAATGCTGTTTACGCTTGCTTCTTTTTCTGTTATGGCGCAGATAAATATTTCGGAAGCCAGGGCAAAAAGTATCGGTGAAAGCGTAACCATCCAGGGAATCGTGACCAACAGTGATGAACTCGGTCCGATACGGTACATTCAGGATGCAACGGGCGGTCTGCCTGCTTATTCGCCCGGCAATTTTGCCAATGCCGCCCAACCCGGCGCAGTGGTGAAAGTGACCGGCGTATTAAAAGATTTTAATGGTTTGCTGGAACTTGATCCGGTATCCAATTTTGAAATTAGTTCCACCGGCAATCCTTTACCCGCGCCGAGGCTCGTCACACCGGCACAAATGAACGAGAGCATCGAATCCCAACTGGTCAAAATAGAAGGCGTGAATTTTGCGGCGGGAGGGAGGAGGTTTTTTTCCGGCAAATATTAATTTTTCGTCAACGGGGAATCATCAACGGTTTTTGTACGTGCCAATCATCCGCTCATCGGAACGCAAATTCCTTTGGCGAAGGTCAACCTGACGGGTATCGTTTCCGAATTCAGAACAGATTATCAATTGTTGTTGCGTGGCACGGCGGACATCGAAATCGCAGATAATTTTTTCATTGCGACCAGCCCCGTGCAGTCCAATCTTACGCCGATAGGTTTTACCCTGCGCTGGACGACCAACGAACCGGGAAGCACAAAAGTAAAATACGGTCTCACGAGCGCGTTGGATCAGGAAATTGACCTCGGAGGCGCGACCACGGACCACGAAGTGGTTTTTGACAATCTCTCGCCGGCTACTTTTTATTATATGCAGGCGGAATCGCAGCGAGGCAACACCACAGCGCGCTCCAACGTGCAATTGTACTCGACAGCCTCCAACAGCACCGGAGAAATTATCGTGTATTTTAACAAATCTGTCGATCCGTCATTTTCCAATGGCAGCGCTCCTGCGGGTACCACGCCGGCAGCGGTGGAAGGCGCCATCATCGCAAAAATTAACGCTGCAAAAACTTCGGTGGACGTGTGTATGTACAACAACGACCGCCGCCCCATTGTCAACGCGCTCAATGACGCGCTGGCGCGCGGCGTGCAAGTGCGGTACGTGACCAACGTCGGCAGTTTCAACGAGGCGCTGAATAATCCGCGTCCGAATTTCACAGTGGTTCAAGGCAATCCTGATGCACTTATGCACAACAAATTTGTAGTCGTGGATGCAGGTTCTGAAGACGAGAGTTGGCTGATCATGGGCTCGATGAATTTTACGAATACGAACACCAGCGACGATTACAACAACATGGTTTTTATTCAGGATCAGTCATTGGCAAAAGCGTATGTGCGCGAATTTGAAGAAATGTGGGGCAGCAGCGGGGCCGCGCCCGGCATTTTTACAGCAAAATTTGGACCTTCCAAAACGGATAACACGCCACACCTTTTCTCAGTAAACGGCATAGAAATCGAATCAGCTTTTTCACCTTCCGACAACACCACGGTGCGCATAGAAAAAGCGCGAAGAGGCGCCGACCCTGATCTCCAATTTGCACCCTTGACTTTTACGCGAAATAAACTCGGGACCGCCGTAAAAGATATGCACGACGCCGGCGTGGCGGTCAGGGGCATGTTTGAAACTTCGAGCGATCAAGGCTCTGAATTTCAGTATTTGCTGGACGGCGGCGTGGATGTGCGGTTGCACACCGCATCCGGGTCGTTGCATCATAAATATGCTATCGTGGACGCTACCGACACGGATTCTGATCCGGTTGTTATCACAGGTTCACACAACTGGAGTTCGAGCGCGGAAACGAGCAACGATGAAAACACACTAATTTTTCACGATGTAAATCTTACAAATATTTTCTTGCAGGAATTTGAGCAGCGTTGGTGTGAAGAAGTCAATCCCGGAAATTGCCTGACCGGCAGCCGCGATCTTGGTTTTCTCAGTGGGGTGGAATTGGTGCTTAGTCCGAATCCGGCAGTTGACAATATGAACGTTTCGCTCAAAACGGAGAGTCCGGCTGATTTTCAGGTTTACCTGCTGGATGTAAATGGCAAAATTTTGGAAGCGCGCGTATTGAAAAATATTCAGGACACTGTTTCCTTCAATTTGCAAACAGAACACTACGGAATCGGTCAATATTTCTTGAGGCTGGTAAGCGACAGTCGTCAGAAAACCGTTCCGTTTTCAAAAATCAGATAAAATAATCGCCGGGGGGCGGACAACGTTTTCGCTTTCCGGCGGTTTATGATTTTTGAAACACAATTTTAAATAAATGACTGTACAAGTGGGAAGTGAGGCGCCATTTCAATTCAAACAGTTTTCGATAGCTCAGGAAAAATGTGCCATGAAGGTCGGCACAGATGGCGTTTTATTGGGCGCATGGACTGATGTGGACGGCATCGGAAAAATTTTGGATATAGGTACCGGTTCGGGACTAATCGCCGTAATGCTGGCGCAGCGAACCGGAGAAAATACGCAAATCCACGGTGTTGAAATTGACAACGACGCATTCCTGCAGGCAAAATCCAATATGGAAAATTCGCCCTGGAGCAGCCGGCTCGAAGCCATCCACATGGCTATCCAGGATTTTGCAAATAATGCCGACCGGCAGTACGATTTGATAGTGAGCAACCCGCCGTTTTTTTCCGGCGGTACTTTTTCTGACAACCAGGATCGCGCCAGTGTAAGGCATACCGTCAAGTTACCTCACGGTGATTTATTGCTTGCCGCAAAAAAACTGCTGCTTCCTTCCGGAAAATTTTGCGTAATCCTGCCATTTATAGAAGGGCTTAGATTTGTGGAACTGGCGGAGAATTATGGCTTTTATTGTACCCGACAAACGGAAGTGAAGCCCCGCGCGGATAAACCCGTAGAGCGCCTGCTTTTGCAATTTGAGCAAAGTGAAGTTACTTGCGAAACCGACTCGCTGAACATCCACGATACCGAAGGGACATACTCCTGGAAGTACGTACAACTTACCGGCGATTTTTACCTTAAAATGTGATGGAATGAAAAAGGGGAAGCTAATTGCTTCCCCTTTTTCATCGGTTAATTGTGCTCTTCCGCAACTTCTGATTCAGAAATGATTTTTTTAGCCAAATCAAGAATTTTGGTATCTTCCAAATAAACGATTCCACCCCCCGGCCCCGGCTGAATATGTTTCCCTACGGGCTTGCCGTCTTCGTATTTGCTTGCTCCAAAATAATTCCGAACGGTTTGCTCTTCCAGATTCAATTCATGAGCAATGCGACTGATACTTCCCGTAGGCAATTTGTGTTTGATGTCGCGAAGTTCATCGAAGGTAATATTCATATTGGAAAGGTTTTGAAGGTTAGATAAACTAAATGAACTTTTTAAGTCTCGGAAAATTAAAAATTTTCCAAATTAAATCAAAAAAACTCTGTGCTTCTTTTGATTAAAATTTTGCACGGCACAAGTATCGCAAAACCCTCGGGGCGTTTCGCTGACAAGTGTCACCACCATTACTGTTTTAATTTATTGCCGGCAAATCGGCCGCAGAAGTCTGCCGTTTTTATACAACTTTTTAACTTTGGCAATCAACTTCGGAGTAGTAAATTGTTTTACGGTTTCAACATCCGAAATTTCACCTTAGTC
>CALMIT010000775.1 GCA_937864255.1 uncultured Saprospiraceae bacterium | reverse complement strand
GTCAACCAAAGACTTGTCAGCAAATATTTTTACGACGCCGTATTTTGAACTGATATTAAAAGCGCCAGCTATTTCTTTCAAAGTTACATCTGAGCGCTGTGATTCAATTTTGACACGACCATTGATCCGTTCACCGAAAATATCTCCAAACTTGCTATTGACATTCACGTTACCGCGCAGATTTTGCATAGTCACCGGACTGAATTGAGAATTGACTGTCAGCCCCCCGTTCAAATCCGACAGATGTGTTTTGCCAAAATAATTGGTCATCTCAACGGGGCAATTTTCCGGCACAACAACCAAATATTTTGCTTTTAGCTCAGACTTTGGTTTGCTGCCGGCATTGATAAAATTGCGGAGCAGTACCCGGGCGCCATTTTTTTCCATGATGTAGTTTATAAACTCCAGGTCAGACTCGGCCGTTTTTTTCTGCGGATGTTTGGAAATAAGTTCCAGCGTCACTTTTATCTCGTTCTTTTTCCAGGTTTCCACGGTGATTTCGGCTTTTTCGCCTTCGATGTGTACTTCGAGTCCGGGCTGATAAGAGAAAGTTTTTTCTACTTTTTTAGAAACGACTTGCACATTTAACCCTTGCCCGGCGGCAGTTTGAACGAAGCCCAAAATGAGTAATACAATCAATCGCATTTTTCAAAATTCAGTTTTTAAATAAAATTTCAGACATTATAAATAAGCCAGCATTTCTTTCAGAATATTGGTTCTTTCCATTTCTATTTTTGCCAGTTGCGCAATCAAATCCGGATCAGTATTGATTTCGCCCAACGAATTTTTAAGCGCGTTTTTGCCTTCAGTCAGATCATTCAGCGACCTCCTCAAAAGCTGAAACTCCGCATCTTCGCACAAAAACGGCTTTTCGATACATATTTGATCCAGCATCAAAAAAGCAGACTCTTCCTCGTCCCAGTCATTTATTTGTAGCTCTCCGGAAACAAACTCGGTCGAGTAACTGATTAATTCTGTTTCCTCAGCAAGCGAAAAATAAATCCAGACACCTGCACCCAACAAAACCAAAATTGCGGCTGCAATTCTGAAAGTGCCCAGTTTGATCAATTTACCCGGCCGCTTTTCTGTCAAATCGCTTTCGATTTTAACCCATACGGTTTCGGGGGCATTATAGACCGGTAAATTATTCAGACCAGCTTTCAATTTATTCGCTTCATTCAGGCTATTTTCCAATTTTTGCCACACAGTTTCGGGCGCGGAAAAGCGATTTTTATCGAGCTTTATATTTTGGTTTTTTTCTGACATGGATGGATTTTTATAAATATTCTGCTAATAAAATTCGCAGCTTCTTTTTAGCGTGAAAAAGTTGTGATTTTGATGTGCCTTCTGAAATACCAAGCATTTCTGCCACTTCACGGTGAGAAAATCCCTCAACTTCTATCATGATGAAAACCGTGCGGTAGCCTTCCGGCAAAGCCATGATGGCATTTTCAAGGTATTCCGTGTCCAGCGAATTTCCCCAGTGGACACTTTGGTCGTGGCTGGCAGTTTCGAAAGGTTCAAAAACTACTTTTTTCTTTATTTTCGAATAGGCGGTGCGTGCTACGATAATTTTTATCCAGGCGCCTAAAGTTGATTCAAATCTAAATCCGCCCAAACCGCGAAAAACTTTCAGAAAAGCGTCGTGTAAAATTTCCTCCGCTAATAAAAAATCGCCCGATATCCGGTAGGCGAGTGTAAACATGGCGTCTTTGTATTTGTCGTACAAAAGTTTTTGCGCATAGCGGTCTTCCTTCAAACAGCCATGCACGATTTCGGATTCGGTCATTCGTATCGTTTGTTGCATTCCGGAACTTTCTGAATTATTTATGCCGGCTCAATTTAGACAGTTTTAAATGTCAAACTGATTTTTTTAGAAAGAGCAGCAGTTATTGGTCAATGGTTGTAAAAAAGAAAAGGGGCGGCAAATTTGCCGCCCCTTTTCTTTTTTTTAAAATGCGATACCGAGTGAGAAAATCCACCTCGATGGGGCATCATCAAATTTGAACTCCTGGTCGCCGATGGCTAAATGGTCGCCGAATTTTGTAAAATTACCTTCGTATTTTACATCAAGCGCCACATTCCAAATGTCCAGACCGACGCCCGTTTGCCAACCGTAAGTCATTTTTTCAAACTTTTGCCGGTAACCTTCGATTTCAAATAAATCCGAACTACTGTCAAGATAAAGATGACCAACAGGGCCACCCTGCAAGCGCAATGCACCGAGTTTCAAACCCATCATCACGGGAATATCCAGGTACTGATAATGTTCTTTCAAAATTTCTTCACGTCCGTCCGGATCCGCGAGATTGCGCAAGGTGAAATCTGCCCGATTCGAGTTAAAAAGCACTTCCGGCTGGATGAAAAACTTCCCGATTTGGCCTTGCAGAAAAAGCCCGATGTGGTATCCGCCTTTTACATCGGCGATGCCGATAGCGGAAGTATCCATATTGCTATTAATAAAATTGATGTTGTCAGCGTCAACATTTGCAGAACTAAATCCGCCTCTGACGCCAAATTTTACCTGGGCTGAAGCCAATAGGGTGAAAAGCATAAAAGCTGAAAACAAAATTAATTTTTTCATGACAATTGATTTTTTGTTTGTTGAAGGAACGAGCCTCATTTGAAAAATGATACTTTTTCAAAGTTGCCTGTGGAGGCTTTAACAGTTTTTTATCTGAGGCTTATCCTAAAAATTGTGAAAACACAGAGACTGTTTATTTCAAAATCGCAAAATCTGTAAACAATGTTCAAGATAACTTGGATTTTCAAAAATCCGTTTATTTTTGCCCCCGGTGGGCGCTGTGCGACCAGCTCCTTGCAAACTCCCCCAGGTCGGAAACGAAGCAAGGGTAGCGGGTTGAGCGGTGCGACACAGTTGCCTGCCTTTTTTTAAATTCAGATTTTATGAAAAAACCTGACAGCCGGCTCTGATTTTTCGGTTTGTCAGGTTTTGTGTTTTATTAAATACTCGAAACATGATTGTCATAACCGGCGCAGCAGGATTCATCGGCAGTTGCCTTGTAAAAAAACTGAATGACCTCGGGCACCTCCGCGAAATTTTGGTCGTAGATGATTTTTACAAAGATTATAAAGAATCAAACCTGTCCGGAAAATTTGTTTTGGACTGGATACACCGGGATATTTTTCTGGACTGGTTTCAAAAATACCCGAAACGGGTCAAATTCGTTTTTCATCTCGGCGCTCGGACGGACACAACTGAGCAAAACTGGGACATTTTTCAAACTTTAAATCTCGACTATTCCAAAAGAATCTGGGGGATATGTGCGGAAAACAAAATTCCGCTGGTTTACGCCAGCAGCGCGGCTACTTACGGTCTGGGCGAATTTGGGTACAAAGATGATCACGATATTGTCGGAAAATTAAAACCGCTGAATCCTTACGGAAAATCTAAAAATGACTTTGATATCTGGGCGCTGAAGCAGAAAAAACAGCCGCCACATTGGGCTGGTCTGAAGTTTTTTAATGTTTACGGACCAAATGAGTATCACAAAAAACGAATGGCATCGGTGGTTTTCCATACGGCGCGGCAGATAAAAGCGACGGGTGAGATGAAATTATTTCGTTCGCACCGCCCCGATTTTAAAGACGGCGAGCAGAGCCGCGATTTTATTTATGTGAAAGACGTCGTGGATGTCTGTCATTTTTTTTACGAAAAATGGCAGAAAGAGGGAAAAGAACTTCCCCAAAACGGTTTGTACAATCTCGGAACCGGCAAAGCCCGGTCTTTTCTGGATTTGGCGACAGCCACTTTTAAAGCGTTTGGTAAAAAGCCGAATGTACAATTTGTTGACACGCCTGAAGATATTCGCGACACCTACCAATATTTTACCGAAGCAGATATGAGCAAACTCCGGCAGGCAGGTTACGAAAAAACCTTTTTTAGTCTGGAAGAAGGTATCCAGGATTATGTAAAACACTATTTGAAAGATGAAAAAAACTGGTAAGTCTTTTTTGCTCCGTTGGGTTTTGCCGGGGTTACTTTTCTTGGCAGGTACACAATCAGGCAAGACGCAACAACGAGTCCTGATAGACGGGAAATTTGACGAATGGAATACTCAAAATCTGATTATCTCTGACAGAACCGGCGATAATGGCAGCGCGAATGTGGATTTCAGACGCATTTGGATGGATGAAGACGACGATTTTTTATTTTTTTCAATGGAACTCGGTAACGAAATCAATCTTCAGGAGCAAAATTCTATCGAACTTTTTATTGATACCGACCAAAATATTGCCACGGGAATTTTAGCGGGCGGCATAGGCGCCGATCTTTTATACCATTTTGGAAACCGGTCAGGCATTTTGTACAGAAATGGAAATTCCAATAGTGTGAATCATGCTGCCATTGGGATGGTGTCAGCGCCGACAGTTTCGTCCGAAAGATTTGAGTTTTCGATTTCAAAAAGTATTATTTCCGGCAATAAAATCTCCGTTTTTCTTCGCACCGGAAACGGTTCAGGCGATTCTGTGGGCGATACCGGTCATCTTCGCATCATGACTTACAACGTACTGCGCGACGGAATTTTTTCACCCTCAAAAAGTGATAATTTTAGAAAAATCTTCAAAACGCTTAAGCCTGATATCATCGGTTTTCAGGAAATTTATGACGCCAGCGCTCCTGATTTATGTGCTTTGATGGAGTCTTTTTTGCCTTCTTCGCCAGGGCAGCGATGGTACTGCGAAAAAGTAACTCCTGATATTTTTCTGGTCAGCCGCTATCCGATCGTGTCTGCAAATGCTATCAGGGGAAGCTCGAGTTCCAGCGCG
>CALMIT010000774.1 GCA_937864255.1 uncultured Saprospiraceae bacterium | reverse complement strand
CCGATTAGCGGCAAATCTTTTGAAGGTGGTTCGCGATGCAGCACATCCAGAGCCGCGCCGGCGATAATTTCCTGCTCAAGTGCCAGTTTTAAATCGTCTTCGTTGACCAGTTTGCCCCGCGCTGTATTTATAAGTAGCGCCGTGCTTTTCATTTTTTTGAAATTTTCCAGATTGAAAATTTCAAAATTGGACTCATTCAGAGGTGCGTGAAGACTAAGAACATCACTCCTGCGCAGCAATTCTTCAAAAGTCACAAATTCAATGTCGGGAAAAAGATCACTCTCGGGATTTCTCTTGTGCGCCAAAACTTTCATGCCGAAAGCGCTCGCTATCTCAGCTGTTTTTTCGCCGATTTTTCCAAAACCATAAATGCCGAAATTTTTACCCCGCAACTCCATGATCGGCTGCAAATGATAGGAAAAAAATGGGCTGGCAGCCCAGTCGCCTCTGGTCACCGAATCGTGGTGCTCTTTCACTTTATGCACCAGGGCAAGCAGCAGCGCAAAAACGTGTTGTGCAACCGAATCCGTACTATAGCCGACCGCATTGCATACACAGATATTCTGAGTTTTGGCGAAAGCTACGTCCACATTGTCATAGCCCGTGGCAGAGATGACAATACACTGAAGAACAGGGAGTTGGGAAATTATTTCCTGATCGAGACGCACTTTGTTTACGACGAGGATTTCCGCGTAAGCGGCTCTTTTAAGTATCAATTCCTGCGGCGTGCCGGGGAAAATGGCAGTTTCACCCAAAGCGATCAGCGGGGACCAGTCCAGGTCTCCGGGATTCAAAGTGTGTCCGTCCAATACAACGATGCGTGGCATTTCTTTTTTCGGGCTAAAATAAAAACTAAGCTCGTTCCGGCGAAAAACCAGGACTTAATTGATGCCTCAAAAAAACCGTAAAGCACACTTTCTTAGACTCAAAAGATTTGCCCGCCCGCGTTAACACAAAATTAATTGTGTGCATTTTTAATGCGAATACAGCCGAAAAATAAACGAAAGCAGCTTTTTGAAGGCTGAACGGAAAAGTAGCGGTCTATACAAAATTCATCCCCTCGAATCGCGTTTGTGAGTGGGTTGAAAATTAGTAGTTTTACGCCCGAAAGGCTGAGCCATCTTTTCAAAAAATTATCCATTTTATGTCGGTAAAAGTTTCTGGTTTAAGCAAAGTATTCGGCGAACAAAGAGCGGTTGATAAAGTGAGTTTTGCCGCGCGAAAAGGGCAGGTTTTGGGATTTCTCGGACCAAACGGAGCCGGCAAAACGACGACCATGAAAATCATCACCTGCTACATGCCCCAAACGGAAGGACAAGTGGAAGTGTGCGGCTACGATGTGAAAGAAAGCCCGATGGAGGTGCGCAGAAAAATTGGCTATTTGCCCGAACACAATCCGCTTTATAAAGATATGTACGTGAAAGAGTACCTGCATTTTATGGCTACCGTACATAAAATTTCCACGCCGGCGCGCCGCATTTCCGACATGATAGAAATGACCGGACTGGGCAAAGAACAACACAAATTGATTGGCGCGCTTTCAAAAGGTTACCGGCAGCGGGTGGGGCTGGCGCAGGCGATGTTGCACGATCCGGAAGTGTTGATTTTGGACGAACCTACCAGTGGACTTGATCCCAACCAGCTCGTCGAAATACGCAGCCTGATAAAACAAATGGGGCGCGAAAAAACGGTGATTTTTTCTACGCACATCATGCAGGAAGTGCAGGCGCTCTGCGATCAGGTCATCATCATCAACAAAGGCAAAATCGTAGCCGACGACCCTATCGAGCGTTTGCAGGACAAAGTAAGCGAACAGACGCTGACCAGCGTGGAATTTTTGCAAGCCGTGGATGCCGGCATTTTACAAAAAATCAGCGGTGTAAAATCGGTGCGCAATATCGGCAAAAACCGCTGGCAACTGATCTCGGAAAACAACCGCGACGTGCGTGCCGAAGTCTTTAAATTTGCGGTTTCCAACAACCTCACATTACTTGAGTTGCATAAAGAAATTTCAAGCGTGGAGGATGTTTTCCAAACGCTGACCAAGTAGTATTTTTTAATAAGTGCCGATGAATTTTTCAAAACGGAGCATTTGGTTTTTGTCTTTTTGGTTGCTGTCGGTCAGCATACAAATGACCGGACAGGACTCCGTTTTGGTCACTAAAAATTTCAAATTTGCCGACGGCGTTTATTTCGATTTTGAAAATTTGAAAAGAAACCAACCGGACATAAAGTGGAAAGATTTGGAAGCCATTTACATCACGAATCCAAAAACTTTCTTGACGCAAGTGGAATACCTGTTGGTAAGAAATACCGGACAACTGATTGATTTACAATCGCTTTGGGGCGTTGTGATCGAAGGAATCCCGTATGTCAGACTTGAAAAAGAAGCGCTGAACCGCCCGCTGGTTTCTTTTGCAGGATTGCGGGTACGGGGCAAGATTTTTTATTTTAATTACGAAACAGAAGTCGGCGAAAAAGTAGCCATTCAGGCTATTAATCCCGCAAATGGCAAGCCTTTCAGAACCGGCTATGTGGAAAAAGAAAAGAGTATTTTGATGGAAAAAATGCTGCATTGGGACAACGGCGAGGTGCAGGATTTTTCAAAAGAAAACTTTCTGAAATGGATTGAAAACGACAAGGGGCTTTACAAGTCCGTTCAAGAAATCGAACGCAAAGAGGTGCAGGAAAAACTTTTTAAAAGTGTTTTGATTTACAATGACCGCCACCCGGTTTTTATTCGTAGCGGTCAAAAACTCAATTAACAAAAAACAAAACGGCTTCGATGTACAGCATATATTTTAAGGAAATAAATGCCTTTTTCAGTTCACTCATCGGCTACATTGTTATCGGCGTTTTTCTGCTGATTTTCAGTTTGATGATGTGGGTTTTTCCCGACACCAGTCTGCTCAATTATAATTACGCCACGCTGGATCAGCTTTTTGATTTGGCGCCCATGATTTTTATGTTTTTGATTCCGGCTATTACGATGCGTTCGTTTGCGGAGGAGCAACAGAGCGGCACGATTGAACTGCTGACGACCAAGCCTTTGTCTGATTTGCAGATTATCGGGGGCAAGTTTTTGGCGGCGCTGACTTTGGTTTTGTTTTCGCTGCTGCCCACGTTGATTTATTATTACAGTGTTTATCAACTGGGCTCGCCGCCGGGCAATCTTGATTCGGGAGCTATCGCCGGGTCTTACATCGGGTTGTTTTTGCTGGCGGGCGCCTTTGCGAGTATCGGGCTGTTTGCTTCTTCCATTACCAACAGCCAGATTGTCTCTTTCATCCTCGCCACTTTTTTGTGCTTTATTTTTCACTGGGGCTTTTTCTATTTCAGCCGCCTGCCCGTATTTGTGGGAACGATGGATGATTTGGTGCAAAAATTCGGAATAGATTTTCATTACAATTCCATCAGCCGGGGCGTGGTGGATTCGCGCGATGTGCTTTATTTTTTAAGTATCATCGCTGCATTTTTTGCATTTACGCTCACGTCGCTCGGAAGGCGCAAATGGTAAAACAAACAAATAAAAAGTAAAGAAATTCAATTTAAAAAATGCGTCAATCGCTTATCAATCTCGGTCTTTTTCTGGGCATTCTGCTCTTTCTGAATGTGATTGGAAATTTCTTTTTTACACACATAGACCTGACCGAAGAAAAAAGATTCACCCTGACCGAACCTACCAAAAAACTGCTGAAAAGTCTGGACGATCCGGTTTTTGTGCGGGTGCTTTTGGAAGGTGAGTTTCCGGCGGGTTTTAAAAGACTTCAAAATTCTACCAAAGAAATCCTGGACGATTTTCGCAGCGTATCGGGATATATCGAGTATGAATTTGAAGATCCGAATTCCGGTCCCGTAGATGAAATCAACGAGCGCCGTAAAGTGCTTTCGGATCAAGGCATCCGCCCCGTAAATCTGCGCCTGAAAGATACGGACGGAACCTCCGAAAAACTCATTTATCCTTACGCGCTCGTCACTTATAAAAATAAAACTTACCCCATCAGCTTGCTGGAGCCGGAAGTTCCCGGCATTTCGCCGGAGGTTATTTTGAATAATTCAATCAGCCTGCTGGAGTATAAATTTTCAAATGCAATTCAAAAAGGTGCGAGAAAATCTTCGCTGCCGCTCATAGTTTTCACGGAAGGACACGGTGAATTGGATGCTTTACAAACCGCTGACTTTCAGGCTACTATCTCTCCGTTTTACAATATGGGCAGACTAAATCTGGACAGCGTTTATACGCTCAAGCCGGAAGATGTGGCGGTGCTAATCGTCGCAAAACCAAGATTTGCTTTTTCGGAAAGAGATAAATTTTTGATAGACCAATACGTCATGAAAGGCGGGAAAGTAATGTGGCTCATTGACCGCCTGAATGTGAATCTCGACAGTCTTGCCGGCAAAAAACATTATGTACCTTTCGATTTTCCACTCCAGCTTGACGATCTGTTTTTCAAATATGGCGTGCGCATACAGCCCAATCTTATTTTGGATTTGCAATGTTCGCGCATTCCGCAGGTCATCGGACAGCAGGCCAATAATCCGCAAATCGAACTGTTTCCCTACTACTACCACCCTGTGATTGTGCCGCGCAACAACCACCCGATTGTGAAAAGCGTGGAAGGAATCAATATGTATTATCCGAGTACGATAGACACGGTGCGCACAAAATCGCCGGTGAAAAAAGAAATCCTGCTGACTTCGTCGCAATACAGCCGGGTGCAATTTGTACCTGTGCGACTTGATTTTGAAATTTTGCGTTATGACCCCATTCCCGAAAAATTTGACAAACCCTT
>CALMIT010000773.1 GCA_937864255.1 uncultured Saprospiraceae bacterium | reverse complement strand
TAATCCTGTCTTTTTTTTACCGCTATATGCGCCCTCTGATTGATCAAGGCAATATCTACATCGCCGCACCACCGCTTTACCAGGTGCGTAAAGGCAAACGCGCCGAATACGCCTGGAACGATGAGCAGCGTGCGCGGATCACAGCAGAATTAGGTACTGACGGCGTGTCTGTGCAACGATACAAAGGTCTTGGTGAGATGAACGCCGAACAACTTTGGGAAACCACGATGAATCCAGAAAGCCGTATGTTGCGCAAAGTGACCGTGGAAAATGCATTGGAAGCCGACCAGACTTTTTCTATGCTGATGGGTGATGAAGTGCCGCCGCGCCGCCAGTTTATCGAAGACAATGCGAAATACGCGAAGGTGGATGTGTGATTTGATTTGTATAATTTCACACCATCAAAATCCTTTTCAACAGTGTCGCTTTTCTTTTCCAAAAATTTCAAATCCAGCCGCTACAGCGAGTTGAAATCGGTGCACATTCTCAGCACGCTGGAAAAGTTGCAAGCCCGCATCGGCGAGCGTTTTCCCGGATCGGGGCTGGGTAAAGTAGCCGAGGAACTGAGCCAGGTAGCCGGCGGCATCGTAGAACTGGTGGAGCGATTGCCCCGCCCGATTTGGCCCATTCGCATTTTCACTTTTCTCATCATCGGTTTATTGGTCGGCCTGACTATTTGGTTGTGTTATTTCACGCTTACCTACCTGCCAGCGGGAGCCACCGGAATGGTAGAAATCATTCAGGGTGCTGAAAGCGCCATCAACGAGGTGATTTTTTTAAGTCTGGCTATTTTGTTTTTGGCGACGGTGGAAAACAGAATAAAACGAAAAGCAGCTTTGGATTCGCTGCACCAACTCCGCTCTATCGCGCACGTGGTGGATATGCATCAACTTACCAAAGACCCCGCTTTTATGGTGCCCGGCGGAGAAAAAACGCCGTCGTCCCCCGAACGCACCATGACTGCCTACCAGCTTACCCGCTATCTCGATTATTGCTCCGAACTGCTCGCCATCAACTCCAAATTAGCCGCGCTGCATGTGCAGTCATTCCAGGATTCGGAAGTGCTCAAAACGGTGAATGAAGTGGAAATGCTCTCGCACGAACTTTCCAGCAAAATCTGGCAAAAAATCATGATGCTGGATGTGATCATTCGCGGGAAGGAGCGGGAGTGAAAGAATACAGTTGTGAGATTAAAAGTCTTCAAAGGAACTTGATTTGAATATCATATTTTTTCTCAAAAAACATATCTAGTTCGTTTTTATTCTGCTCATTAATTACGAAATTAGTTTCATCTTCATTTAATAAGCAAATTCCAAAGTTATTGATGTAGTTTCCATTTAAAGAATAATAATTCGATGCATAGGGCTTACTTGTTGTTCGTATATAATACCAAAATACTTTTGATTCCATTATTTTCTTTATAACTGCCAAGCTTTTTTCCGTTCCACCGACTATTGCCAATCCATTATAAAAAAGCAAATCTTCATCAGTGCTAATTATGCAATTAGGAGTTTGGTTAGACATTTTTGGAAAAAAAAGTTTATTCTTGATCATCTCCAATGATTGTGTTCTTCCAAATGCAAACCAGTTTTCATATTCGCCTTTACCCTTATCTCGGAGAGCCAAAAAATTCCGTTTGTTCTTCAAATAATTGTAGGCTTTCGGAAAATCTTTTTTTAGAATTTTTTCGTCTAAAAGCTTTGGTTTTTTGCTATTATCATAAGGGAAGATTATTTTTTCTTTTAAGTCGTTTAGGTGTACCTGTCTACTAAGTTTATTCGAATTTATAATGTCTTTGCATATTTCCTTTTCAATTTGGTACAAGCTTCCATTTTGTAAATAGTAATAATCCTTGTCTTCACAAACTGGATTGAAAATATAAATATCGTTTCGAAGTGTTGCTATTCCATGTCTTGTCTTATAAAGATCGCCAAACGGAACCCCAGTGGATTCAATTCTCGAGACCACTTCATTATCTTGTAAATTCCAACCTTTCCTAGAATCTAAACTGGCATATAAAATTTTACTAAAAGATTTTACCTGGGTTAATAATTCTTTGCTTTCGCATTTTGAGTATTTAATAAAAGCCTTTTTACTTTTTTCAATTAAGCAAATACAAGTGTATGTGTTCTTTGATTTAAAAACTTGTTCAGCACCAAAATCTATGATTTTAAAATTCAGAGAAAGTCTTTGAAAATAATCTCTCAAAGCCCGTCCATTCAAACTTTTAAAAAAGCTGTTCATCGTTATGAAACCTAAAACGCCGTCTGAAGAAAGAGTTTCGATTCCAATTTGAAAAAAAGGAATATAAAGATCGGGATGTCCCGATTTACAGACCTCCCATTTTTCAAGATTAGCTTTTATTTCTTCTGAAATATTTCTTGAACACACGTAAGGAGGATTGCCTAATAAAATATCGAAACCTGAAAAATTATTGAATTGCTTTCTCCAATCAAAAGTTAAAGCATCACCTACAAATAAATTAAACAGAAACTCTTTTTTGTCTTCACCTTCGGAAATCGCTAAAATGGAAAGCAAAAGCTTGGCACGTGTTATAGAATAAGTCTGTATATCCAATCCAAAAATTTGATTTTGAAAAATTTCTGAATAAGTTTTACCTGTTCTTTCCCTTAATTGCTTTGCCGCATTAAATAGGAAACCACCACAACCACATGAAATGTCAGCTATTTTAGAATTTACAAGTGAGTTTTTTTTTGAACGGAACGATTGATTTATAATATACTCACGAATTTTTACCGGAGTATAAATTGCGCCGTTGACAATTCTGTCAGCCGGTGAAATAACAAATTCAAAAAGTTCTATTAATTCTTCAATATCAAACTTTGGAACTTCTTTGTCCAAAACAGAAATGAATTTTTTCAATCTGTAGTACTCATCTGAATAATTCTCAGTAATTACAAACGATTTTAAGAATTCATTTTTTTCTATAGTTAGTTTATTCTTGTGAAGAAAGGCAGAAATAATCAACCTGTCAACATCATTGGGTTGCGTTGAATGAAATGATTTTAAGTATTTGAAAATATTTGTTCTCACTACAAAACTGCTGTCAATTGTTTTTTATGATTCATGTATTGTCTGTCAATCAATATGTATAAATCTTTTGCCTCTTGGTCGCCATGTTGCTTAATCAAATTCCATAAATGTTCTTTCTTAATTTCAAGTTGTTCAAGCATCCATATAATGCTGTAACGTTTCAAGTAAAGTTTCAACTTGCGATACATATATTTTGCAGGCTCTGAATTTTCAACAGGATAGATATTCCCTAATTCATCTCTGTAAAAATGGGAGTTAAAATCTACATCACATGGATCAATGTAACTTCCAGTGTCATTACTTTTGGCTCTATTTACATAAGAACAAGCATAAACAAGATTGGAATATTTCGTTTCAAGTTCTGGGTGAACTGATTTTGGTTTGAAATGGTCAATTTGAAAATTTCTCTTTCCCCCAAACCAATCGTGATGGCTGTCACTATAGCCGCAGCGCTGATTAAAATCTACTTCTAAAGCGTTCTTATAGCTTTTATAATCTTGCAACTCTTTTCCTGAATATGTTCGCGCAGGTTGCTTGCTTCTAAAATTAAACTGGCTCATATCTTATTCTTTTCACTAAGTTTTTTACCTAATTCATCAACTTTTTTAAGTAATTCTGAAAGATCTAGTGCCTCTTTGCTTTCTCGCAGAATATTAGGAATGCTGCTTTCCTTATCTAATGCTTTTTCAACTTTGGAATCTAACTCAGCTAGCTCATCCAACTCCAAGGCACTCAGATTTCGCTTTTTGCTTTCAGCAATTAATTCCAAAATCCGATTTTCATTTACCTCCAATTTCCGTTGGTACTTCTCTATTTGAAGTTTAATCCTTTCAAGTAAACTTTCATTTCTTGAAATGTTCCCCGCTTGATCAGTTATATACTTTTCTCCCTTCTCATAAATTATATTCACATCATCTCCTTTTCGCATTGCGTCATCTTCAAATGAAGTAAGGATGAAAACCGGAAAGCCATCCCTTTTTGACAAAATGAGAGTTATTAAATCGGTTCCGTCATATTTAATGTCACTCACTTCTTCATGAAATTGGAAATCAGAAACGATAGCATCAACATTACTTTCTAATATTTCGGCACAGGTTTCCTCAATAGATGGCCTAGGATAAACAGGAACAACTTCGAATGTTGAGTAAGCGAAGCGTTGAAACTTTCTAATTTCCTCCTTTGATTCATCAACATAAGCGATTTTAAATTTTGGCATGTGATTTTATTAATAATGAGGTAATGCTATTTTAATCTTAAAATTGGGCCGTGCTGTGATTATTTCCACATCTCCATTGTATTCATCGACAGTTGATTTTATTATCCACATTCCCAAACCTGTTCCGATTTTTTCACCGGTTTTCTCATCTCTTTTTGTTGTAAAAAATGGTTGAAAGATTACGTTTGGTTCAAGAATTTCTTCAAGTAGTCCCGGACCAGTATCTTCATAAATTGAGCTTATACCCGATTTTTCATTAAAGTTGGTCGAAAAACTGATTTTTATTTCTCTTACAGTTCCTGAATCCTCTCTCTTGAAAGCATCGACGGAATTCACAATAAGATTATTGAAAATTCCGTCTAAGTCTATTTCGTATCCTTTGAATCTGACATCAATAAAATCTCCTTTGTGAATCTTCAAAGTAATATTCCTTCTTGAAAGAAGTGGTGTCCATATTCGCTCCAAACTATCTATGTAGTTGACCATATTAATAATCTTGCTTGTGCGTTTATCTTTTCTTACAGATAGAATTGCAAAATCCAGCCACGACTTCAACCGTGAATCCTGATTTCGCATATCATTAAGCATTGTATATGGGTTGAAGAATGACTCTAATTTGTTCAATTTGGTTTCATCAATTACTTGCTTCAACACTTCTTCCAACTCAAATGTCCGTGGCAGTATGCTATCAGCATGATTTTTAAACTCATGTGCAAATGATGTAACAATGAGCCCTGCGCTTGCCAACACTCTGAGAATTTTTTGTTCCTCTTCTAAATCTTTTACATCTTCTTTGTATGCATCAATTGCTTCCAAAAGCTTTTTTTCATCATCCGAAGAAGTTTTGCTTTTGGCTTTTTCGTCTGCAAAACTTTTTGCTCTCTCTTTTTTCGTCCGTTCATCATAGATTTTTTTTAATGACATCATAATTTGGTTTCTGTCATTTTCAAAAATTTCAATGATTGATTTAAGAATTTCTTTGAAGAGAATAAATGTGTCGTTTTCTTGTAAACCTTCACGGCTCGACTTGTCTTCAAAGTTGATATTGTCAATTCTAGAAATGTTCACAACACCATAGGTTTGTTGTGGTCTTACTTTGTAACCAGGCCTTGTAACAGTTGGATTGCTTAGCGCACGTTTTCCTAAATCAAGCCAGTCGAAAGAACTGCTTTTAGTTTCACCGTAGGGTCTTACTCTGAAGTAGTCTCTAAAAATTTTAATTCCCCCGAATTTGTCTAGCCAATTTGTTCTAATGCTATAATTGACAGCCTTGTAGGGATATTTCCCCATGTCTTCTTCCTTTTCTTGCCCTCCACCCCGTTTTAAATAGAAGAAGGAAAATGTGAAAGGACCAATCTTAGACAGATTATTATTGGCATCAACTTTTTTAAATCCCGGAACTAAGGATTCAATAGTAGTTGTAATCTCAAACTCGCCTTTCTCAAATACATCCAATTTATATTGAGGTTCATTCAGTTTTGATTTTTCAAAAAAACCTATTCTCCTTAGGTCTCCAACATTTAGCTCGTTTCTATACACTTTGATCCTAACAGAATGATCTTCATTAATAGTTGCCATCAATTTATAATCATAATCTTCGCAAAGTGTTGGCTGTACTTGACCGTATTTTGCAGGCTCTAAAGTACTATAAAGAAAAATTTGAAAAATGCTAGTTTCAAGTGGAGGAATTAAAATTTCCAAGTTTGAAAACAAGGATTGAGTAGTTTGTTCATCCCAAACATCTTTTAGATTTTTAATGGAAATTAGAGTGCCTTTTGCTTCTGCCCATAAATCAACAAACGAATCTCTTGTGCCTGAAAAATTTTGAACACTTATTAATTCATCCATGAATGAACTGTTCCCAACTTGTAAGGTTGCTTTAATGTCGGAAATAGTTGCTCCTGATTTTTCAAACTGACTCCAGTCCACATCCCAAACAATGCTTTCCGTTTCTAATGTTTTTGTAACCATCTCACTTGATTTGCCTAATCTGTCAAGTGCAAATCTTCCTATTCCTTTTGCTCCAGTTTTTATTCTTGATTTAGTTTTGAAATTTATTTTTTTATCATCAGTTCCAATGGTCATCCAGTGGTTTCTAATTATTAACTCGGTCATTCCGTCACCGTTGTCAAGTATCCTAATGCAATCATTTACAGGATCAATTATAACTACGCAGATAGAAGCATCAGCATCATAACTATTTTTGACTAATTCTATAATGGCACCTTCTGCATTTGCAAAATTCTCTTGCCCAATAAGCCGTGCTGTTCGGGCAGAAACAGTAAATGAAATCTCACTAATTTCTTCTCTTTTTTCTTTTATCATCTTATAAAATGTTTACAAAATTAAAGTTTTACTTTAAAGTTCTATTGGAGCTTTTTTTACAATCTACTAATTTTATCAAACTAATCATGCAGGCTACAAAATCTGGTGTCCCGAGATTATTACAACCTCACTTCTTAACTTATAAACCATTTCTCGCCCGACCCATCATCACATCAGCAAATTCCTCCATCAAGATAATTTATCCGCCTGATTTATTTATTTTACACTTCATTTATAAAAAATTTGTAAGCATGATCATCAGCACGACCGACTTCATCCCCGGAAAAGAAATCGCCGAAGTCATCGAAATAGCGCGCGGCAGCACCGTGCGGGCGCGCAATATCGGGCGCGACATTTTTGCAGGATTGAAAAACCTGGTCGGCGGCGAAATCAGCGAATATACCGAGCTGATGGCCGACGCCCGCGAGCAAGCCATCGCGCGCATGATAGCCGATGCGGAACAACTGGGCGCCGACGCCGTCATCAACGTGCGGTTCACGACTTCGATGGTGATGCAGGGCTGCTCCGAAATTTTGGCTTACGGCACCGCCGTAAAATTGAAATGAGCGATCGCACTTTCCGGATTTTGCATTGTTGATCAGGTAAATTTTTAAAAACAGAGATGGCGGAAAAAGCAAAAAAAACAATAGAGATAATCAACCGGCGGGCGGAGGACGAGGACTTTTTTGACGCCAAATAAGAGGCGGGGGTACTGGT
>CALMIT010000772.1 GCA_937864255.1 uncultured Saprospiraceae bacterium | reverse complement strand
AAAAAAGCTTCGTCGAGATTGACAAAAGCAGTGCCGCCCGTTTCGGCGAGGTAGCGATACAATTCCGATTTTCCTTTTGTCACGCCTTCCAATCCGCCAAAACCTTCCAGATGCGCTTTGCCGATGTTGGTGATCAGACCGTGCGTCGGCTGTGCGATGCGGCACAAAAAATCAATCTCGCCCTGATGATTCGCGCCCATTTCTATCACCGCGATTTCCGTGTCGGCGGGCATGGCGAGCAGCGTGGGCGGCACGCCGATGGGGGTGTTGGGATTGCCCCGCGTAAAATGCGTTTTGTAATGCGTGGCCAGCACGGCGCTCACCAGTTCTTTGGTGGTGGTTTTGCCGTTGCTGCCCGTGATGGCGATGAAAGGGCACACAAACTGCCGGCGGTGGTGCGTCGCCAGCGTCTGCAATGTTTTCAAAACGTCGTCCACCAAAATACAGCGCTCGGAAACCGCGTATTCGGCACGATCCACGACGCTGTACGCCGCGCCGTTTTGCAGTGCCGCCGCCGCGTGTTCATTGCCGTCGGTATGCTCGCCGCGCAGCGCAAAAAACAGGCAGCCCGGTGTTGCCTTCCGGCTGTCAATGACGATGGAAGGGTGCCGGAGGTAGATTTCGTAAAGTTGTCGGATATCCATTCGGGAAAACTGGTTTTGAAAATGAATTTTTCAGGACGGAAAAGAAATTTTGCCCATGAAAACGGAGGGCAAATTTCCAAAATTTATCGGTTTTCCGGCAATGGTTTCGTTGGCAAGCACGGCCAATAAAACGGCTTCTTTTGCGTCGCCCGCCACGCCGAGTTTTTCCATTTCAAAAAACGGGCAGCCGCTCAGCAAATCCCGCAGATGCGTCATGAGCACCGGATTGTGCGCCCCGCCGCCGCTCGAATAAATCGTCGCCTCCCGCCAGTTTTTTATGTTTTTAAAAATGCAGTCGGCAATGGTCTCTGCCGAAAAGCGGGTGAGCGTGGCAATGATATCGCCGGGTGAAAGATTTTCGGAACCGGAAAGTTGCTGCGCACGGCGCAGGTATGCGAGGTTAAACAATTCCGGCCCAGTCGTTTTTGGAATTGGTTTTTGAAAATAATCGTCCGATTTCAGCGCGTCCAAAAGTGAGTTATGAATGTGGCCCGATGCGGCTATTTTGCCGTCTTCGTCAAAAAATTTTCCGGGGTAAAAATGCTGTACGGCGGCGTCGAGCATGGTATTGCCCGGACCGGTGTCGGTCACAAAAACTTTTGCCGCGTCCTGTCCGGCGGGCAGCCAGGTGAAATTGGCGATGCCGCCCATATTGAGTAAAATGCGGTTTTCGGCGGGGTGGCTGAACAGCAAAAAATCACCGTACACAACCAGCGGCGCGCCCTCGCCGCCCGCCGCGATGTGCTTTTGGCGGAAGTCGCTGAGGGTGATGATGCCGGTTTTGAATGCGAGGTGGTCGCCGTCGCCGATTTGCAAAGTGGCGTTGGGATAGTCTTCCAGTTCGTGCAGGAT
>CALMIT010000771.1 GCA_937864255.1 uncultured Saprospiraceae bacterium | reverse complement strand
GATTCAATCACTTACACCCAATGCGATAGTTTTTATATTGATTTTTTTGCACACGGATTTAATCCCGAAGATTACACCTGGTATTTTGGCGATCCCTCAAATCCCGATGCCAATTATATGGGAGCGAATCCCCGTTACCTTTATCCCGACACCGGCGCCTATATTATTCAATTGATTCCGAAGGATATTTGTACCGATACCGTTTATAAAGAAATCGTAGTCGGAAAATCTCCCATGGCAGATTTTGACTGCCCTTTTGATGCCTGTTCTGATACTGTCAAAATCCAATTTATAGATAAATCTATGGCGCCTTCGCCCATCACAGCCTGGCACTGGACGTTTAGCACCGGCGATACTTCTGATTTGCAAAATCCGATGCTTTGCATTACGGAGCCGATGGATTTGGAAATCAGATTGGTTATTGAATTTGAAACAGGATGTACGGACACGATTATAAAACGAAAGCGTTTTGAACCTTTCATTTGCTATATCGAAAAAGAAATACGGGTTTGCTACGGCGTTCCCACGGAATTAAATCCCGGAGCCGACTCATCTTATACTTATATCTGGTCGCCGGGTATGATGCTTGATGATTCGACAAAAGGCAATCCGATAGGCGTGTTTTTTGGTACAACGATGTTTACAGTTAATATTTCAAAAGGACAGTGTTCCAAAGATGTCCAAGTTACGGTGTATGTCACTCCCGAAATTGAGTTGGAAATTGTAGGCGACACGGTGGTGTGTGATTCCACGCCGGTATTATTAAAAGCAATAAGCCCGCAGGCTATAAGTTTTGAATGGTCAGAAACCCGCGATTTTGCAGACATTTTTAGTGCGCTCGATTCTGTTTTTGTAATTCCGGGCCGCCCTTCCACTTATTACCTTCGAGTTCGAGACACTTTTGATTGTATAAAAATAGACAGCTTCACGGTAGGTAATTACGCTGCCGATATTCAAATAGACGGACCTGATTTGCTGTGTGCCGGAACCACGGCTAAACTTATGGCGATTAGCCAGACGCCCGGCGACTCTCTTATCTATTTTTGGACGCCCGAAAGTGCTATTCTGTCAGGACAGGGTACGAATATGATTGAAATAAGCCCGGATTCCACGACTATATTTTCAGTCTTAGTTACCAACACCTTTGGGTGTACGGATGCCGACACTTTAGAAATAGAGGTGGTCGATCTGAATCAACTTATTTCTATAAATGCCGAGCCGGACACAATCATTTGCCAGATTGAAAATTCACAACTTTCAGTGACCCAAAATCCCGGCTATACTTATCAGTGGGAGCCATGCAACAGCACGATTGATGATTGTCAAATAGCAACTCCGCTGGTACTGCCGGAAGTTTCAACTGTTTATTCGGTTACAGTGACCGACGAAAACGGCTGTTTGGCAACTGCTTCTGTTTTAATAACTGTGTTGGATTGCCCTGAATGCGAAGACCCTTACGTGTATGTACCGAATGCCTTTACGACCAATGACGATGTTGTGAATGACGTGCTTTTCGTTAGAGGCCTCTTTATAGACGAAGTTTATTTTGCCGTTTATAATCGCTGGGGCGAAAAAGTTTTTGAATCGAATGCACTTGCGGACGGTTGGGACGGCACTTACAAAGGCAAAAAAGTTGATCCCGACGTGTACGGCTATTACCTCCGGGTAAAATGTTTCAACGGGCAGGATTTTTTCAAAAAAGGCAATGTCAGTGTTTTAAGATAATTTCTCAGGTTTTTTAAAAACAAAAGCGCCGCCGGAAATTAATTTCCGGCGGCGCTTTTGTTTGAGATTGAAAAAGTAAATCAACTTCTCAAAACGCTGAATTTACGCGAATTCGCGGCATCTATTTTAGTCATAATATCCACCACCCGGGTTTTTTCTTCCCGCGTTCCCTGCGAAAAAACATCAATCAACTCCTGTCCTTTCGAATTGGAAAAAACCTGTATCAGCATTGAGTTCGGGTAAGTTTTATCTACACTTTGTACAGTTTCCAGCGATTGCAACATAATAGCTCTGCCTACTGCCGGCTCTTCGTGCATTTTATCCAGCCCGAGCCGGTGATAATCATACCAGGCTTGGCGCATCGGCTGCACCCGTGGCGTCAGCAAATTTTCCACCAGCCAGTACCTGTTTCGATTGCCTTCTATGGAGCGCCAGCCGGCATAGTTTCTTTTCACTCCCTCGGGTACATTGCTCATGATTTCCTGAGCGGTTTGAAAATATTTTTCGCCGCTGTAAGGCGCGAAAGAATCATAATCCAGCCCGATGATGATATACGCATAAAAGGAAAGCAGGGAAGTAAGATTGTCCGAGTATGAATTTTGTGTATAAATAAGCGGCTGAAATTGCTCGTAGATAAAATAGAAATTGTTGTCAAGGTGTGTAAAAATGACTGTTTCCTGCTCTGATCCGTAAATCGGGCGAGTAGCCTGAATAGAAAAATCTGCCCGAAATTCCGTTGCCGATTTTTCCTCCGTTATCGTCATGTTGATGTTGATATTGATTCGCTCGGTGATTTCGTATATATCTTCCGTCCAGCGCGTATTATTGAAAAATTCCTGCATGGCCGTTCGCAGACTTTCAAAAACTTTGGGGTCCGCAGTCTGCAATTTGGGCGTGTTAATGGTGATTTTGGCATTCAGCTCTTGTGCGAAAAAAGGCACACTCAGCAGAATCATGAAAAATGTAAGCAAAAATTGTTTCATAAGATTTCTAAATATGACAGTATCAATTTTTATAAAATGTACGAATGATTTCTTCCACAATATCTTTCGCTACCTCGTGTTTGCTTTTTAACTCAAAATGCCTGGCCTTATTGTTTTTATGAAAAATTGAAATTTTGTTGGTGTCGTGATTAAAACCCGCGCCTTCGTTTTGCAGCGAGTTCAAAACGATAAAGTCAAAATTTTTCTTTTCAAGTTTTTCTTTTGCGTTTGCGGCTTCGTCGTTTGTTTCCAGCGCAAATCCTACGATAAACTGGTTTTTCCGTTTCAAATCACCCAAAGATGCCGCGATGTCCGGCGTTTTTTCCAACGCAATAACCAAATCTTCGGATTTCTTTTTGATTTTTTGAACGGCAATTTCTTTTGGCCGATAATCGGCAACGGCAGCTGCCAAAATCGCGCCATCACAGGTCTGAAAACCTTCCTCAGCTGCCCGGTACATTTCTTCGGCAGTATTGACCCGGATCACTTTTACAGAATTTTCCGCTGGATTGATTTTCGAAGGGCCGAGTACGAGGGTCACTTCGGCGCCCTGTGTTGCCAGACAATCGGCTATGGCCACCCCCATTTTCCCCGAAGAATGATTGCCGATAAATCGGACGGGATCAATAGGTTCGTAAGTCGGGCCGGCTGTTACGAGTATTTTTTTTCCGCGCAGGCGCTGCGATTTTGAAAAATAATTTTCCAAAAAAGTAAAAATATCTTCCGGCTCGGCCATTCTTCCGTCGCCGGTCAGTCCGCTTGCCAGTTCACCGAATCCGACCGGAATAATCTGATTGCCAAAATCCCGGAGGCGGTTAATATTTTCAATGGTAGCCGGGTGTTTCCACATATCCAAATCCATGGCAGGCGCTACAAAAACGGGGCATTTAGCTGAAAGATAAGTGGCAGCGATAATATTGTCGCAAATGCCGTGAGCGAGTTTCGCGAGCGTGTTTGCCGTCGCCGGCGCAACGACCAGGGCATCAGCCCAAAGTCCGAGTTCTACGTGGTTGTTCCAGCTTTTGTCGGAAATCACATCCGTATAAACTTCTTTTTTTGAAAGGACGGAAAGAGAGAGTGGCGCGATAAAATTTGTGGCCGCGGGCGTCATCAACACCTGCACTTCGGCGCCGGCTTTCACAAAAAGCCGCGTGAGAAAAGCAGCCTTGTAAGCTGCAATGCTGCCCGAAATTGCCAGTATAATTTTCTTGCCTTTCATATTGTGGCAGATGGTTTTTGCAAAAGTAATCAGCTTTTGTTTGTCGCCTAATTTTTATAAAGACAGTTATGTCCGCCTACTCCGAAAAAAGTGCGCGGCAAGTGAAAAAAATTCCTGTTCGTGCAGTAAATTTAAGCCACTGAAAACTTAAAACTAAAAAGCATGAAAAACTGGTTGACCGACTTTTTCTATTTCACAAGTGCGGAGCGAAATGGTTTTTTCGCACTATTGACGCTGGCTTTTTTGATTTTTATTTCGCCGCTATTTTTTTCGCTCATTTGGTCGTCTCCTACCGCCGACCTCGCTTCTTTCGAGAAGTTGCGGGCAAATTTTCAATTTGAAAATCAGAAAGAAGAGCCATCCGGGTTTTCCGATTTTAAAAAAGAAAAATCATCGGAAAGGTATGTTGATTCGCCGGTCTCGGAATTTGAGGAAGAATCTTTTCCGACACAAAATCTCTTTTCTTTTGACCCCAATAAAGCCGGCGAAAGCGATTTGCGCGCACTCGGGCTTTCGCCTAAAATCGCGCAGCGGCTCATTAATTTCCGCTCAAAAGGCGGCGTTTTTTACAAAAAAGAAGACCTCGCAAAGATTTACGGACTCTCGCAGCGGCAATATGAAATCTTGGCGCCGTACATTTCTATCGAAAGAAAAAGCAAAGAGGTTTTAGATGGAAAACCTTCCTTCGAGCCGCCAAAAGAAACCCGCGAAGTGAACATTGATGTGAACCGGGCTACGGTGGAAGATTGGCAACAATTGCGTGGAATCGGGCCGTATTTTGCACAAAAAATCACTGCCTACAGAGAGAAACTGGGCGGTTTTGCAAGTATTGATCAAATCGGCGAAACGTATAAATTGCCCGACTCGGTTTTTCAAAAAATAAAGCCATTTTTAAACATTTCACCTGTTTTGAAAAAAATAAATATCAACACCGCCACACCCGAAGAACTAAGCGCCCATCCTTACATATCGTGGAAAAAAGCAAATGTCATTGTCAACTACAGAAGCAATCACGGTAATTATCAGTCTGCCTCCGATTTGCTCAAAACCGATTATTTCACCACAGAAGAAGTGAGTCGTTTGGCGCCATACCTTGACTTTTGATTTCTTTAGTTTGGGTTTTTTACATTTGTAGAAATGTGTCTCATAAAAATGACAAACCATGAAAATGATAGGATGGATTTTTTTGAAAGCCTTTATTGTGTTGTTTTCCATGCAGCAATGCAAGACGGAAACTGCGCAAAAAACGACTGAGCAACCTGCTACCCAAACCGTTCGGGCAAAAACAAATTTGCCGCTGGAGAAAATACGCCTCCCGCAAGGTTTCAAAATTGACGTGTTTGCCGAGAATGTTGAAAATGCGCGCTCACTTTGCCTTTCGCCGGACGGAACGCTTTTCGTGAGTACGCGTGACAAAGGCAGCGTGTACGCGCTGCGCGATACCAACGGCGATTTTCATGCTGACGTCAAATATGTTTTGGCAGAAAAATTAAGAATGCCCAACGGCGTGGCTTTCAAAGACGGAGATTTGTACGTGGCTGAAATAAGCCGGGTTTTGAAATTTGAAAACATAGAAACTCGCTTGTCTGACCCGCCTCGTCCGAAAATAATTTATGAAAATTATCCTGCCGAAACCCACCACGGCTGGAAATACATTGCTTTTGGTCCGGACGGAAAATTGTATATACCCGTGGGCGCGCCCTGCAATATTTGCGAACCTGAAAATGAAATTTTTTGTACCATCACCCGCATAAATACGGATGGCTCCGGCTTGCAAATCGTACAGAGGGGTATCAGAAATACTGTGGGGTTTACCTGGCATCCACTTACCCGACAACTTTGGTTTACTGATAACGGACGGGATTGGCTGGGAGATGATTCGCCCGCCTGTGAGTTGAATTTTGCGCCCGAAGATGGAATGCACTTCGGCTATCCATACTGTCACCAGGGAGATTTGCCCGATCCGGAATATGGCACTAAGAGAAGTTGTAATGAATTCACCGCGCCTGCGCAAAAACTTGGCCCGCACGTAGCGCCGTTGGGTTTGGAATTTTATACGGGGAGCCAGTTTCCTGCTGAGTATAAAAACCAAATTCTGATAGCAGAACACGGTTCCTGGAATCGTAGCAAGCCGATAGGCTACCGGGTGATGATGGTAAAAATAGGACAGGATAACAAGGCTTTAAGTTATGAGCCTTTTGCAGAAGGTTGGCTTGAGGGCGATACTCCCTGGGGACGGCCCGTGGATTTGGAACATTTACCCGACGGCTCCATCTTGGTGTCGGATGATTTTGCCGACGCTATTTACAGGATTTATTACGAGCCTTGAGTTGTCAGGTTAATTGACCCGCTGTACAGTGGATACATTTTCCAGTTTTTGCAAATTGCGAATGGCTACATTCAACTGGTCTTTATTAGTGACCAAGAGACTGATCTTGCCTTCAAAATAGCCCTCCTCTCCGGAAATGCTGAACGAGCGAATATTGATACCCATGCCTGTCGAAATAGCGTGAGATAGTTTCTCGATCACACCAGGACCGTCGTCAATACCCGTGATGAGCAAATCCACCACGAAATAACTTGAGGTAGTAGCCGTCCTCTCGGCTTTCATGACCCTGTAGCCGTAATTTGCTATCAGGTGCATAGCATTTGGACAGGTGGTGCGGTGAATTTTGACCCCCGAGCCTGTGGTAAGAAAAGCAAAAATGTCATCGCCCTGTACCGGGTTGCAGCAAGAAGCAAGTTGATAATTATACTGGTCTCCGGGTTGTCCTTCGATAATAATTTTCGACTGTAATGCCGGCTTTTTGGAAGGCGCGGGCTGAGGTTGCAGATTAGCCGACTCGTCGGCTTTACGCTCCGGTTCCAGTTCTACCAGTCGGTGATCTTCGATTCTGAAATTTTTGAGTATATCGGTCAGATTTACCTTTTCAGAGGCGATATCAAAATAAAAATCGAGATGAGAGGGATAGTCGAGCGTTTTGGTAATTTTTTCTACGCTGCTCTCAAAGTCCAGTTTTAAGTGATTGAATTTGCGTTCTACGGCTTCGCGGCCGAATTCGGAAAATTTGCGCCGCTCTTCTTTTAAAGCCACACGGATTTTTGCGCGTGCCTTTCCGGTCACCACCAATTTGAGCCAGTCCTCGCTGGGTTTTTGATTTTTATTGGTCATTACCTGCACCTGGTCGCCGCTGACGAGTTTGTAGCCCATTGGCACCAGCCGGTTATTTACCTTAATAGACTGGCAATGATAACCAACATCCGTGTGAATGCTAAATGCAAAGTCCAGCGCCGTCGCGCCTTTCGGCAAAACCCGCAGATCGCCTTTCGGCGTATAAACGTAAACTTCTTCCTGAAAAAGATTGGTTTTAAAATCGCTTATAAATTCCAGCGCATCCGAATTTGGATTTTCCAAAATTTCACGAATGCTGTCCAACCAGTTTTCATACACATCGGGCTGATTGTTTACGTTCACTCCTTTATATTTCCAGTGTGCGGCGAAACCGCGTTCGGCGATTTCATCCATCCTTTCAGAGCGAATTTGCACTTCTACAAAGCGCCCTTCGGGGCCGACTACCGAAGTGTGAAGTGATTCGTAACCATTTGATTTTGGCGTGGTGACCCAGTCTTTCAGTCGCTCGGGAATAGGCTTGTGTACATCGGTCACCAGCGAATATACCTGCCAGCAAACTGCTTTTTCGCGGTGTCGCGGCACGTCTATTACAATCCGCACAGCAAAGAGATCGTAAATCTCTTCAAAGGAGACATTCTTATTTTTAATTTTATTATAAATGGAATAAATGGATTTCGGCCGGCCAAAAATCCGGTAAGGCACGCCGATTTCATCCAATACTTTTTTTAGAGGTTTGATAAATTTTTTGATATAAATTTCTCTTTCCTTCTCGCTTTCCTGTAGTTTTTGCTCTATCTCGTGATAAGTTTCCGGGTCATTGATTTTAAAGCATAAATCCTGCAATTCGGTTTTGACTTCATACAGCCCCAAACGGTGAGAAAGCGGTGAATAAATGAACTCCGTTTCGGCTGCTATTTTGAGTTGCTTGTGGCGGGGGCGCGGAGCCACGGGGGGGCAATAATTTAGGGGGGGGGGGCGTTTTTTTGTGGCCCCCCCCGCCCCAAACCCCACCAGGCCGGCCCCGCCCAGCACGGGCAGGGCTGAGGCGTTAGCTCCGGCGTCGACCGTATCACGTAGCGCCGGCAGCC
>CALMIT010000770.1 GCA_937864255.1 uncultured Saprospiraceae bacterium | reverse complement strand
TCGTTTGCTTCGGGGTCTGCTGCGATTTTATCAATGATTTTATCAATTTTTTCAATTTCCAAATCAATGATGTCGTCCATGATTCTTTGTGCAAATTGGACGTGCTCTTTGAATTTTTCGAAATTGAATTTTGCTTTTTTCGTAAACGGATTTTCTACATAGCTGAAAAGATTGATAGCCAGTAGCCTGCAACTGTCATAAGGACAAAGCGGAATTTCGCCGCAGGGATTGGTAGAAATAGTGCGGTAACCGAGGTCGGCATAGCAGTCGGGAACAGATTCCCTGATCACCGTATCCCAAAAAAGTATGCCGGGTTCGGCAGATTTCCAGGCATTGTAAATAATCTTGTTCCAAAGTTGGGCGGCGTCTATTTCTTTGGTAAATTTTGGCTGTGCACTGTCCACCGGATATTGCTGTACATATTTTTTGCCGGATAATGCCGCGCGCATAAAATCATCGTCTATACGCACCGAAACATTCGCTCCCGTTACTTTTCCGGCTTCCATCTTTGCATCAATAAAATCCTCCGCGTCCGGGTGTTTGCTCGAAATAGTGAGCATCAGCGCTCCACGGCGGCCATCTTGTGCTACCTCGCGGGTGCTGTTTGAATAACGCTCCATGAAAGGTACCACACCCGTGGAAGACAAAGCGCTGTTCATAACCGGACTTCCTTTCGGGCGTATGTGCGAAAGATCATGACCCACGCCACCACGGCGCTTCATGAGTTGCACCTGTTCTTCGTCGGTGCGGATGATACCTCCGTAAGAATCCGCGGGGTTGCCGATTACAAAACAATTGGAAAGGGAAGAAATCTGGTAAGGATTTCCGATCCCCGCCATCGGGCTGCCCTGTGGGATGATGTATGTAAAATCTTTCAAAAGTTCGTAAACCTGCTGCTCTGACAGCGGGTTGGGGTATTTAGCTTCGACGCGGGCAATTTCTTTTGCGATGCGCCTGTGCATATCGTCAGGCGTCAGTTCGTAAATATTTCCGAAAGAATCTTTCAACGCATATTTGTTGATCCAGACATTGGCGGCTAATTCATCTCCTTTAAAATATTTAGTGGAAGCAACCAGCGCTTCCTGGAAAGTGTAAGTTTTTATGTCTTTCCCTTTTTTCACTTTGTCTTTTTTTGTAACCGTAGCAAATTCCATCACCTGTAAAATTTTAATTCATTGATAATTTGGATTTTCAAACAGACACGCAAAACACCCACCTCTTTCGCAAGTGGGGGGTGGATATCATTTTCATCTTAAAACTGCGGTTCCTTCTTGAAATTGATGTTTTGTAGTCGGGAGGGGTATTTGGGAAAGTGGTAAGTGCTTCCTCATAGTCTCCCGTAAAAAAGCAGCACTAAATTAGAGGGAAAATGAGATTGCTGTTTTTGAAGTTTTCCACAGATTGTGGAAAAGTATTTTAAAAAGCTGTTTTTCAATTGGTTATAAATTTTAGGATTTTTTCCACATTGTGGAAAACTGCTTGTGGAAATTTTATCCGCGATTTTTTTGGTTTTTTCAAGGCTCTGAAAATCAATTCAAAACAGCCTTTTCCTTTGAAAATACCAAACCAAAAGCACGCTGACAATTACCGAAATAAGGAAGATGTAAAGCATGGCAAACCTGGATTCCGAAAAAGGCAAAGGGATGTTCATACCATAAAAACTGGCAAAGAGCGTCGGCACCATAAGTACGATGGTGATGATGGTGAGCCTTTTCATGACGAGGTTGAGGTTGTTGGAAATGATGGAGCCGTAGGCGTCCATAGTGCCGTTGAGGATGTTGGTATAAATATTCGCCATTTCCAACGCCTGCGAATTGTCAATTAAAATGTCTTCAAAAATGTCGGCTTTCTCTTCGTCTTTACCAATATGCAGGAAGTCCGATCTTTTCATTTTCATTTTCAACAACTCGTTGGAACTGAGTGAATTAACAAAATATACGAGACTTTTTTCTATACTCAAAAGTTGTTTTAATTCTTTATTCCGGCTGCTGTCCAACAACTCCGATTCTATCAAATTTCGCTTCAGGTTGAGTTTTTTCAGGCAATTCAAAAAGCGATAAACATTTTGTTCGAGTATTTGCAATACGAAAGCTTTTTCATCCGAGGGGTCTGCATTTTTCACCTTATTTTCCAAAAACAAATCCAAAACCGGACTTTCGTAAGCTGAAATAGTAATGACGTGCTCGATAGTGAGCACGATACCAATCGGCACTGTGATGTACACCGCGTCATTTTCACTTTCCACTTCATTCAAAATCGGCGTATTGACAAGGATGAGCCGCACATCGTCTTCTTTTTCGTAGCGGGAGCGTTCGTCGGTATCGAGAGAGTCGGTAAGAAAATCGAGCGGGATATCGAATTCGTGGCCGATTTCTTCCAGTTCTTCGTGCGTAAAAGGCGGCGTAATATTGATCCAGCAAGAA